>DASQZP010000875.1:0-3042 GCA_035638655.1 Bacteroidales bacterium | reverse complement strand
ATCAAAAGCCTCAAAAGTCATATCATAGGCTTCCTGCTGATTGGAAGGTTCAAATACCGGAATCATTGCAAATTTCCCGAAAAATCTTGAATCCTGTTCATTTTGTGATGAATGCATGGAAGGATCATCTGCCACTGTAATCACAAGACCGCCATTTACACCGGTAATTGCTGAATTCATGAAGGGATCGGCTGCTACATTGAGCCCGACATGCTTCATACAAACCATGGCACGTTTGCCTGCATATGACATACCCAGCGCAGCTTCCATAGCCGTTTTTTCATTTGCACTCCACTCACGATGGACATTCTTCTCTGCAGCCTCACGGGAAGCCTGCACATATTCGGTAATTTCTGTGGATGGTGTACCGGGATAAGCATAAACTCCCGACAAACCAGCATCTATTGCTCCCTGCGCAATAGCCTCATCTCCAAGTAATAATAATGATTGCATATATAAAAAATCTCCAGAATTATTAATTTGTGTCTGTCCATAATGTCCGATAACTGCGTTATTGCAAAAATTTTAATTCCTCATATACATTAGTATACTGCGGCTTAAAATTTTTTGACGCTCCCGTTTAGAATGGGACAGGCTTTGTTCACGAACATTTTGATCCAGACACTTGACTTTATTGACAGACTCTATTTAACGACGGTAAAATTAGCAATAATTTTCCGCGTCTTCCCTGAAGATTTATATGTTATAGAATCGATTACTTTTTATATAATTTAGTTACTGATCAGCTGTAAACCGTAAGCACAAGCCTTCTTGTATTGCTGTGGTTGCGAAATTCACAGTAGTAAATTCCCTGCCAGGTACCCAGGTTCAGCCGGTGGTTAGTAATCGGAATGGTTATGGTTTGCCCTATAAGTGATGCTTTAAGGTGTGCTGGCATATCATCTGCCCCTTCGATTGTATGCACATAATAGGGTTGGTCTTCCGGTACCAAACGATTCATAAACGATTCAAAATCCTGTCGAACAGAAGGATCTGCATTTTCATTGATGGTAATTCCGGCCGAAGTATGCTTTATTAAGATATTAAGCATGCCCTTTTCAGGCAATTCCGGCAACTGGTCAAGAATTACATCGGTGATCAGATGGTAACCTCTACCCTTCCGTGGAAGTGTAATTTCAGTTTGTTGTATCATATGATCTGTATTTAATTATGTTTGCAAAATTATCGCTAATTTCGTTATGTAGAAAGAACAAACCATTAACAGGTTTTGTTGGGAAATTAGTATAATGGCTGAACAGGATCAGGAAAATGATAAAGATATATTTATGTTAAAAAAGATATTCTTTTATGGTTTACTAATAGCGCTGGGAACAAACAACCTGATGGCGCAGGGCCACAAACTAATTGAATTATCGGGCATTGTCACTGATCAGGAACAGCAGCCTCTTTCATTTGTAAATATTATCATAAAAAATAAGGACAGGGGAACCATCAGTGATATTCGTGGTATGTTTTCATTCCCGGCAGAAACAGGTGATACTGTTCTGTTTTCATCAGTAGGTTTTAAAAGGGTAACATTGATAATTCCGGATACGCTTGACAGGGTACATTATCCCGTGGAAATTATGATGCCGACTGATACCATTATGATCAGCGAGGTAAAAATCTTCCCCTGGAAAACTTATGCCGAATTTCGTGAAGCTTTTAAAAAACTTGATCTGCCAACTACTGATATTGAGAGAGCAAGACATAATATTGCACTTATTAAGACTCAGATTATTTTGAGTAATACAGCTGACCCTGGTGTTAATTTCAATTATATCATGAAACAACAATATGATAAAAACGCAATTCAGGGGCAGTATCCATCCATACCCTTATTAAATCCCTTCAACTGGGCCCGTTTTATTGAGGCTTTAAAAAACGGAGACCTGAAAGATGAAAATAAAAAGTATCGCAGGTAAATGCATTGCGGGCATAAACGAATACTTTTTTTTTCACCCAAAAATTGACATCTTCGTACACAATTTATTTAATGTTGCCGGGTTATAAATTAAGTTATTCCCGATGATTACTATAAACTATGAAATTTTACCGTATACTGATTCTATTTTTTGCTGTACAATCATTATCGCTGCAAGCTCAGCAAAAAACCATTATTTACGGTAGAGTGAGTGATACAGCAGGAATTCCGCTTTTCCTCGTGAATGTTTTTGCTGAAGGAACAACTTATGGAACAGTAACTACCGACCAGGGAAATTATGAACTCGAACTTCCCTCCGGCAAAATGTACACTATAATTGCATCCAGCATAGGCTACCAAAAAGGGGATACAACCTTATTTGCATCCCCCGGAAAACGTATCAGATTTGATCAGAAACTCAAGATCTCTTCAAAGGCACTAAATGAAGTTTCTATCAGCCACCGGCAGGATAAATCATTAAACATGCAACGGGTTGATATGCGTTCTTTTGATCAGCTGCCCAATGCATCAGGAAACCTGGAAACAATTTTGAAAACATTACCAGGTGTTTCTTCCGGTAATGAATTATCGTCTCAATATTCTGTAAGAGGCGGAAATTTTGATGAAAATCTGGTTTATGTAAATGATGTTGAAATATACAGACCCTTTCTCATTAGATCGGGACAACAGGAAGGTCTCAGTTTTGTTAATCCTGATCTGGTATCATCAGTTCAGTTCTCTGCAGGAGGGTTTGAAAGCCGTTTCGGAGATAAAATGTCTTCCGTACTCGACATCACCTACAGAAAACCGGAGAGAAAAGCAGGCTCAGCATCTTTAAGTCTGCTCGGGGGTTCTGCACATTACGAAGGAATTTCAGGCAATAAGAAGTTTACGTGGCTGGCCGGTTTAAGATATAAAACATCCAAATACCTGCTTACCAGTCTGGATACCAAAGGTGAGTATAACCCCAGTTTCATTGATTTTCAAAGTTATCTGACGTACCAGGTTTCTGATAAACTGGAATTAAGTTTTCTGGGTAATATAGCACAAAACAAATATAATTTCATTCCTAAAGACAGAGAAACGCAGTTTGGTACCGTCAATACTGCCCTGAGTTT
>DASQZP010000874.1:0-2651 GCA_035638655.1 Bacteroidales bacterium | reverse complement strand
ACACGACTGCCAGCTTGTTCAAGGCCAGTGATAAGATTACTGTTTACGTGACTTTTAAAAAATTACGCAGAATTTCAGCAAAAGGTTCTGCAGACATTCGATCGAAAGAACTCTTACAGGGAGACAAGCTGGAACTTATTGCCAGTAAAGGCGGAAATATTTACCTGGATGCTGACGTGAACACCCTGGATGCAAAAGTTTCTCAGGGAAGTGTTATTGTACTCGATGGGTATGCCAAGACACAAGTAGTAACGGCCAGCCTTGACGGAACTTATTCCGGATTTAAGTTTACCTGCGACAATACCTATGTTAAGGCTAATACAAAGGGAATTGCCAAAGTGGTCGCTGATACATATCTGGAGGCATCTGCCGTATCAGGTGGTTATATTGGATATGGTGGCGACGTTAAAAAAACTGATATCTCAGAAAAGCTGGGGGGTAAAGTTGAAAAAGTAGAGCTTGAAGTGACCTTCTGACCGAATTTTTAATCTGTTATACCAAACCCGGAATCAACTCTGTTCCCGGGTTTTTTGTTGAAGTTCCAGCAGCATTTCTGCAACAACCAGATCATGCGGGCTAGTAATTTTAATGTTCTCTCTGTTACCCTGTACAAGGTGGATTTTTATCCCTGTATTTTCAAGGACACTTGCATCATCAGTAAAATCAGTGCGAAAAGGCTGTTCATAAGCCCTTTTAATCAGGGCGGCTTCAAAAACCTGTGGAGTCTGAATCAGCACCAGCTTAGTCCGGTCAAGCATAATGCTTGAGCCATCCATTAATTTTTGTCTTACACTATCCACCGGAGGAATAACCGGTATGGCATTGCCTTTGGTTGCTGCCGTATGAAAACAACGATCTATTGTTTGCAGCGCAACCAATGGTCTTACGCCGTCGTGTATTGCCACGAGACCTTCTTCCTGGGTAACATTAAGTCCGTTTTTAACAGATTCAAAACGATTGTTTCCTCCGTGAACTATTTGATGGTTGATAGTAAATGAATACTTTTTGCAAAGTTCTTTCCAGTAGTATTCCTGATCAGGTGGAATTACCAAAATTAATGTTATGTCCGGATCATATGATACAAAAACGGTCAACGTATGCATTAATAATGGTTTATTCTGCAACAGCAGGAATTGTTTGGGGATAGCCGTTTGCATGCGGGAGCCCGACCCTCCGGCTACGATGATGGCCGTTTTTTTCATTGATCGTCTATATCTAATTTCATTCTACGGAAAACGTTAATTTCTTCTTCGATTAACTGATTCAAATAACGAGCTGCAAAGATATGCATGCCAGTATTGCCTTCACCGATAATCCAGATGAAATTTTCCGGGCCAGACTTCAGTTGCAGACCGATTGACTCTTTAAGGAGATATACAGGAACTGTAAGGCCTGCCCGGTATTCCGGATGAATAAACAAGTTATTGTATTCAACAGAATCAGGTTGATTGCGATAGGTAATGATCCAGCCAATAATATTTCCCTGATACTTCAACCCAATACTGTTTAATGTTTCAATATGCCTTTCATTCTTAAAAGGATCGAATCCGGGATCTATCCATGGTGTTTGTTGCTGACTTTCTTTTAACTGACGCCGTTCTTCCAGGGTAAGGTCTTTCCAAAAGAATATCTCATAACCAGCAGGAAGTTCCAAACTAGCCGGCCATTTAATTTTCTCCTGTTTTTTCCGGTTAGTCTTATAGATTTTCATCAGATTTTCCGGTTTTTCCCACCCAAGTTTATCTAATAAATTTACAACAGTACCACTATATTTCCAGTTTGACCAGTAAACAATATGCAATTCTTTATAACCTGAAGAAAAAAGGGCCTTCTGGGCATGTTTCAGGAGGGTGGAGCCAATACCCGTTTTTCGGTATTCTGGTTTTACATATAAAGTAATGATCTCAGAAACGATGTGTTTTTTGTCAAATTCAGCCAGCAGCAAACCTGCAACTTTCTGTTCATCACGGGCAACAACACCCAGCAGCGGATTTTTGTAGTTATGAGAAACAGCTTTCTTTCGGATATCCGGAAAAGTCATGTAGGCGAGATTTGCAAAAGCATAATCAAGCGTTACATTAGTACTTAACTGATATTTAATATTCATGACTGTATATCTGTTTTGATTCAGAATCAGCTTGTTTCTGTATAAGAAACAATTATTTATTGTTTTACCTTTTTTGAAGGGGCTGCCCAAAAATTACCTGCCGGGCTTACAAGGGCTGCTTGTTCATTTTTTCCGGTATGACCAATTATGCCAGGTCGATGCATCCCCGGTAAAATTTTAACATCATATATTTCTTCTACACTGGTTTGGTATTTTATTGTTCCTGCTATATTTTCTTTCTCAAGATCAACAATTACGACTCCGGCAAAAGAGGTTTGTGCTATCGGCAGGTCACTAAAAATGCCGGTATGGTGACGTAGCCTGGATACACCTATAAAGAGATATTTACCATTGAAGGCCATGCCTCTGGCAAATCCACCAAGAGATATTACTTCCCGGTATTTACCAGTTTCTTTATTTACTTCAACCAGTAAACCTTCTGCAGAAATCAGCAAATAAAGTTTATTATTATATAACCGGGGAGAATGTGGCATTGCAAGACCTGATAGAATGGTTTCTCCGGAAGGAACATGAATGAGTAAAC
>DASQZP010000873.1:0-5065 GCA_035638655.1 Bacteroidales bacterium | reverse complement strand
TGAAATTTATTCTCTGCTGGCAGGTCTGGTAATGGCTGCTCTTCATGGATTCAACATGCCTGACGCACTTAAGTATGCTGAAAAGCTATACGTCGATGGAGATATTTTTAGTTCTGAAAAAAGAAAGGAATTTGAGCAGTTACAGCACCTTCCTGTAAGTTGCTTTGAATCTGCAGATAAATTACTGAATAAAAGGAAAGTTTTTGAAAATGAAAATGTCTTTCCGCCAAAAATGATTGACGCTTTAACTGCGAAACTGCAAAGTTATAATGATAAAGATTTAAGTGAGCGGTTGCAAGGAAAGACCGAAGAGATTCGTAAACTGGTAATCCGGTATATTCATTGTATGTAATGGAGTTGTATTAATTTTCAGGAAAGACACAAAAAAGGGGCGGTTTTTACAACTGCCCCTTTTTTAGTTATTTATTTCTGAATCTCAATAGAATTTCGAACGATAATCTTCAATATCAGCCAGTTTTTTAAGTGCATTATATGCTTCATAACCAGCTCTTGAAGTATAGGCTCTTTCCAGCGTAGTCCGTTGCATTGTATAATTATCTGTTTCAGCAGGTTCATTTATGCTGGTAACTTTTAAAATATATACGCCGTTGTTTCCGTCAACAGGATCAGATATTTTATCAGACTGAATATTGGTGGCTGTGGCGATAACTTTAGGCTCAATTCCTGCCCCGGGAACGGAGAAAGAAGAGAAGCTTATATTGCTTGCCTGCTGAACCTTTGAATCATATCCCTGGGCAATTTGATCGAGTGACTTGTTATCCTTGACCTGGGCAGCTAAACCTGAAGCTAATTCCTCTGCTTTTTTCTTTTTAATTACATTAAGCTCCACATCATTTTTAACCTGCTCAAGTGGTGCAATACCATCCTCTCTGACTGCAGTGACATGGGCAATTACAAATTTATTGCCAAGCTCAAATACGGGAGAAACATCATTCTCATCTGCTTTATAAACCCAACGGATCAATTCTCTTGGAGATTCGAGTCCGGGGATCTGCTTGTCATTTTCCAGGATATTATTGGCGATTCTCTTATTTAATCCCTGATCTTTAACAGCTTTCTCAAATTTCTCACCGGTGTTATTCATTCCGGCAAACTTACTGGCTTTTGAGTAGTAGTCCTGGTATGTCTGGGAACTAGGCTCAACCAGTCGTTGTACAACAGCAAGCTGAACTTTTTTAACCGGGCGACTTTTAGCAGTTACTTCAAGAAGGTGAATACCATACTGGGTATTTACAATTTGTACTTTGCCAACTTCGGCATTAAAAGCTGCATCGTTAAATTCTTTTACCATCTGTCCTTCCTTAAACCAGCCGAGGTCGCCTCCCTGCTGTGCTGAACCATCTTTTGAATACTGCATTGCCAGTTTAGCAAAATCAGCCCCATTGTCCAGCAACGTTTTTAAGCTGTCAGCTAATGCTTTTGTCTCAGCGACTGCCTGTGGATCCTGAGATGCCGGTTGAAGTAAAATGTGTCTTGCTTTTACTGAATCAGGCAAATAAGCGATGGTATTTAGTTTGGCAAGCTTGTATGCTTCCTCCTCAAAGTAGGGCCCTACTACTGTACCAACAGGAGCATCAAAAATTGAATCTGCAATAAGAGGTGAAAGATCTTCTTTCTTATAATGCATCGGATTAAAAGGAACATCTGAGTTAAGGTTTACAAACTCTTCATTATCTTCGGTAGTAATGAAATCCTTCTTCAGATCTTCGATGTATTTTTTTGCATCCTCATAATCTTTTTTGGAAGGTTTGATCTCAAAAGCAACGTAGTCGATATCCCGTGATGCTGTTTGTTTATAATCATTCTCATGTGCATCGTAATATGTCTTAAGGTCACTTTCGGAATATTTTACTGCTGAATCCGGAATTACATTGTAGCGGCGAAGAAGAAAATCAAAATCAACTTTTTTGTTATCTTCATAATATTTGTCCTTTGCTTCCAGTGAAGTGACAAACAATCCCTGTTTTACCAGATTGGTGAATTTTGTCATCTTTCTCTCCCGGATAATTTCATCTTCAATATACAGCCAGAATGTTTTTTGTTCGCCTGACTGATCCTGATCCATGGTTTTCAGAAACTGAAGAATAGCAGCCCGGTTGATTTCTCCGGTTTGTGGGTTTGTAAACATCTGACGGATGATCGGATGAGGATTCTTTCCTGTTACCATATCATATACTTCATCAGAACTAACACCAATACCGGTTTGCTGGTACTCTTTACTCATTACATTTTCCTGTACCATCTGTTGCCAGGTTTGCTCCCTTATTCCATCCATGGTTTGTTCATCCAGAGATGATTGTTTGGTGTTCATCTTATAGATCTCAGCAAGCTGATCAACCTTACGTTGGTATTCCTGTACGGGGATAGATTTTCCTGCAATATCAGCTATTTCATATTGCTGGCTACTGAAAAGTGAACGTCCTGAACTGAATAAATCTCCAAGAATAAAAGCAAGCAGTGCCAGTCCAATCACTGTTGCAACCAATACACCTGCTCTGTTTCTTATTTTTTCTAATGTTGCCATTGAATTTTTATTATAAATTGTACCCAAAAATTTCGAGCTACGAATATAAGAATTTAAAACGTTTTTTATAAGGCATATCAATAAAAAATCGAGGAAAGAATTTGTTACTTAGAGTTTGTCAATAAAGTCAAGGGTCTGGATCAAAATGTTCGAGAACAAAGCCTGTTCCGTTCTAAACGGGAGCGTGCAAAAATTTTAATCCGCAGTATACTAATGTATATGAGGAATTACAATTTTTGTAATGACGCAGTTCTCGGACATTATGGACAGACACTACTTAGTAATACTGATAATGCGGCATTGTTTCAGGTACAAGAATAATAGCTCCTAATCATTATGTATTGTAAGATAGACAAGTTCAATCCTGGTGTTTGTTACTTTAATAATGCGAAAAGTAAAATGAGAATTAATAACAATGCTTTCATTTATCTTGGGGATATTTTCGTAATGATAAAGAATTAATCCGGCAATTGTTTCATATTCTTCCGATTCAGGAAGTCCTAATCTATATTTCTCATTCAGGAAGTCAATTTCAAGCCTGCCGGAAAAAACAAATTCATTATCATTGACTTGCTTTTCAATATATTCGTCAACATCATGTTCATCCTCAATTTCGCCGATAATTTCTTCGAGAATATCTTCGATGGTGATAATGCCGGCTGTTCCTCCAAATTCATCAACTACCACAGCCATACTTTTATGCTCCTGCATAAAACTTCTCAACAACCTGTTGGCCGGCATTGTTTCCGGCACTGTAATAACGGACATGATGCGGTCTTTAATATTATCCGGATTCCTGAAAAGCTCTTTGGAACTGACATAGCCCAGAATGTTCTCTATATTATCACGAAATACCAGTATTTTAGAATAACCGGTTTCAACAAATCTGTTACGCAACTCCTCAATTGATGCATCAACTTCAATGGCTTCTATTTCTGTTCGGGGGATCATGCAATCTCTTATCTTGACCTTTGAAAAGTCAAGTGCATTCTGGAAGATTTTAAATTCATTTTCAATTTCCTTTTGCTCATCACTTTCAGATTGTACTTCATGTACCAGGTTATCCAGGTCAACTTTGCCAAACACACTTTTTTCTCTGGATACAGCAGTTTTCACGTGCATAAAATTTTTTAGGATGAAATTGGAAAGCCAAATTGATACGCGGGTGATTGGGAAAAAGATGACATAAAAGATTAATACCGGTATTCCGAATACTTTCAGGAATGCATTTGGTGTAATCCTGAAAAGAGCCTTTGGAAGAAATTCTGCAGTCAATAATATAATACCGGTAGAAATAATTGTTTGTATAACAAGGATGGCAAGATCAGAAGAAACATATAACTGAATCAAAGGTTTCAGTACCGCGGCCATCATAATACCATAAACAACAAGGGCGATATTATTGCCAACCAGCATGGTTGCAATGTATTGACCCGGATTACGAGTGAAAACAGAAATAATCCGGGCTGGAAACCTGCCTTGTTTGCGATCCAGTTCAATCCTGAGCTTGTTTGAAGATACAAAGGCGATCTCCATTCCCGAAAAAAAAGCGGAGAGCAGGAGTGAAATTATGATAATGATCCAGTAGTATCCCATTTTAGCTTTTGTCACGAATCACCAGAAGAATTTTTTCTGTTGTTTCTTCTGTAGAAGTACATTCCAATACTTACAAATGTAAAAATAAAAAACAAGAAACTTTTTCCGATCCCTTCATGGATTGTCTGATGAATTCCGGATGCCAGGCAAAGTCCGGCTACTATAAGCCAGATAATTTCGTAAATAATTCGAAATTTATTCTTCATCTTTAAGATTTACAGTGCCTTTAGAGCCTTTTAGACGCCATTTGGACAGATCCTGTTTAGCCTCGAAACCATTTTCGCCATAGAAAACACCATCAGGATTGGTGATTTTCACAAACTGATCAGAGTAAATTCTGCCTTTATCCTGGTCCCAGAAAAGCTGTTCAGTATTCAGCTGTTTTCCTTCTTCCAGGTTTTTTGCTATTACATTATCCCTTGCCTCCCAGAGGTTTTTGGTTTCATAGTAAATAGCATACCCGGCCTGAATCTCGGAAGTAATTTTTTTATTTTCATTATAGAAGTATACTTCTATGCCTCTCGGGAATTCTACGTATGGTTCCTCAACCTGATCGTATTTGTGTAATTCCGGGGCAATAATACGCAGCTTGAGCCTGGCCGAGTCGGTATAAATAATTTCAGTATTTACTCCAGAAACAGTAGGTAGGTCTTTGGCTGGTGCAAAAGTGTTTATTTTTTCAATATCATTTTTGCAGGAAGTAAAACTCAATAGAATAATTATAAAAAGGAATGTGCCTGTAATGGGGAAAAACCATTTCCGATTACTGAGGCACATTCTTTTTTCTACAGACATATTCAATTATGTGGCAAGTTATTATTTCTTGATGGTACGAACTGTTGTTTTTTCATTAATCCAGCATCCAACAGTATAAGTCTGTCCGTCAGTAAATCCATAGAAGAATGCATTTTCGTTATTCGGGAA
>DASQZP010000872.1:0-19161 GCA_035638655.1 Bacteroidales bacterium | reverse complement strand
GAACAAAGCCTGTTCCGTTCTAAACGGGAGCGTGCAAAAATTTTAATCTGCAGTATACTATTTCAATTGGCAATTGGCAATTGATACCCTACAGGGAAATAGCCGATGCATAATTTGAACGCCATGTTGGTAAAAGTTGTCGCCTAAGCGCCTAATGCTTATGAGGAATTAAAATTTTTGTGATAACGCAGTTATCGGACATTATGGACAGACACTAATTAGATCTGCAGTAGGTTATTTTGCATAACTAATTGCCCTGGTTTCTCTGATAACTGTAATTTTTACCTGACCAGGATATGTCATCTCATCCTGTATCTTTCTGGAAATTTCATATGCCAGACTTTCGGCGTCTTTATCGGTAACTTTTTCACTACCCACGATAACTCTGAGCTCCCGTCCGGCCTGAATAGCATAAGTTTTCATTACACCCGGATAGGATAATGCAAGGGCTTCAAGATCTTTGAGTCGTTTTATGTATGACTCAACTACTTCCCTCCTGGCTCCCGGACGTGCTCCTGAGATAGCATCACAAACCTGAACAATAGGAGCAATCAGTGTCGTCATCTCCACCTCGTCATGGTGAGCACCTATAGCATTACAGATTTCAGCCTTTTCCTTATACTTTTCTGCCAGTTTCATTCCAAGTATAGCATGTGGCAATTCGGGCTCATCATCAGGTACCTTACCAATATCATGTAATAAACCAGCTCTTTTTGCCAGTTTTGGATTCAGTCCGAGTTCAGAGGCCATAATGGCACAAAGATTGGCGACTTCACGGGAATGTTGCAAGAGATTTTGCCCGTAACTTGAGCGATATTTCATTTTACCCACCAACCTGATCAACTCAGGATGCAACCCGTGAATACCCAGGTCTATGGCTGTTCGTTTTCCTATCTCAATAACCTCGTCATCAATCTGTTTTTGGGTTTTGTTTACTATCTCCTCAATACGGGCCGGATGAATACGCCCGTCTGTAACAAGCTGATGCAATGAGAGCCTGGCTATTTCACGTCTGACCGGATCAAAAGCAGAAAGTATAATTGCTTCCGGAGTATCATCCACGATGATTTCAACACCGGTTGCAGCTTCCAGCGCACGAATATTGCGTCCTTCACGTCCTATTATTCTACCTTTAATTTCATCACTTTCAATATGGAATACTGTGACTGAATTTTCGATTGCACTTTCTGTTGAAACACGCTGAATCGTTTCGATGACCACTTTTTTAGCCTCTTTGTTGGCAGTCATTTTGGCCTCATCCATAATCTCATTTATATAAGACATTGCTTCGGTTTTTGCTTCTGCTTTCAAAGAATCTACCAGCTGGGCCTTAGCTTCTTCTGCCGAGAGGCCGCTTATAGCTTCCAATTGTTCAACCTGCTGTTTGTGCATCTTTTCGAGTTCCTCACTCTTTTTTTCGACCAGTTCCATCTGTGAAGAAAGATTCTCCCGAATAGCATCAACCTCTTTTCGCTTTCTCTGTGATTCCTCAATTCGCTGTGAAAGGCTGTTTTCCTTCTGTTTGAGTCGATTTTCAGCTGCAGCAACCTTGTTATTTCTTTCGTTTATTACTTTTTCATGCTCAGCTTTTAGCTGAAGGAACTTTTCTTTTGCCTGCAGAATTTTATCCTTTCTGATAACTTCAGCTTCGATTTCTGCCTCCTTAATAATGTTGCTGGCCCGCTTTCTAAGCGCCATTTGGAAAAGGAACCAGGCAACAGCACCACCAAAGAGGAAAGCAATGGCACTTATAATTATTGTTTGAATCATTACTAATTATTTTATATCAGTTTTTATTAATAAAAAAACCCGCATTAATTTCTCCTAAATTTAAAAAACCCCAGATTATTCATGGGTGGAACCGCCAGTCTATCTCGAGTTTCCTCCGGCTTCAAATGAAGCATTCCGGCGAACCGGAATTGAGGCCTGCTCTGCATAAACCGAGCTTTGTTCCAATTGAGTAAGTGTTGAGTTTCTAAATCTTAAGAAGAAACAATGCGGGCAAAATCTTTTATCCAACTATTTGAAAGAACCTATTGCTATTACTCTCCTCTTAAATACTGTTCCAACTCCTGATCGAGTTCCCTGATTCCGTCAACCAAAGGAGAAACATCAGTTTGCTGTTCAAATTCTAACAATTTAATTACATATTGCAAAGATGCCATCGCTAGAAAATCCTGAATATCTTTGTCAGCGTATTTCTGCTTGTATTGCAATACCTTATCGTTAATCATTTTTGCTGCTCTTCTGATCCTTTCCTCATCTTTCCGTTCAATTTTTAACGGATAATATCTGTCGGCTACATTAACCTTGATAGAAAGCTTATCGTCCATGCAACTAATTTAATATCTACTTATTTAAGAGAGCAATGCACTTGTCAATTTCCCGCACTATCCTGTTTATTTTAATTTTAGCATCATGTGAATCTTCACTCGATGCAACAACAGTTTTGGCTATTTTTAGTGTTTCAATTTTATCTTCCAGTTCTCTTGTCTTCTCAATTTTATCCTTCAAATCATCTCGCAAGTAGTCATTTTCCTGCCTAAGACCGGCATTTTCCTTCCGGCTTTTCTCCAACAACGAAATGACCGTTACTATTTTATCCCGTAAACTACTTACTATTTCTTCATTATTTACAGCCATTTTCGCCAAATATTCTTCATACAAATATAACATAGCTTTAAGAAATAAAAAAAAAACCGGAGTTTTTATTTTATCCAAAATAATTATATGTAGTAGCTTTGCAGCAAATTATTGATGTAAAACAGGCAAGATTAAGCAGGCATGAGAGAAAAACTAACCAGCGCAGTAATCTATTTATTTGGATTATTAAATTTTATAAACCCGGTCCTTTCAGGACAGGAAAAGAATACTGAATTTATTTCACCGGTGAATATACCGTTGTATTTATCCGGTAACTTTGGGGAATTACGGAGTAATCATTTTCATTCTGGTATTGATATTAAAACCAGAGGTGTTGAAGGACAGCCAGTACGGGCTGTTGAAGATGGCTATATTTCCCGGATAAAGGTTGAAACAGGAGGTTACGGCCATGCTGTTTATATTACCCATCCGGATGGTCTGATGTCTGTATATGGTCACTTAAAAAGCTTTAGAAAAGATATTTCGGATTACGTAAAAGAAGCTGAATACAAGGAACAAAATTTTACTGTTGATCTGTTTCCTGAAAGAGGTAAATTTACTTTGAAGCAGGGTGAAGTATTTGCGTATTCGGGAAATACAGGTAGTTCAGCCGGCCCCCATCTCCATTTCGAATTGCGCAGGGTAATTGACCAACATCCCCTCAATGTACTTAAGTATGGCTTTGATATTACCGACAATATAAAGCCTGTTATTTATAACCTGAATGTTTATCCTCTGGATGAATTTTCCACGGTGAATGGGAGCAACAATACCCTAAGAATTAAAATATCAGGTAATAACGGCAGGTATACACCCGATGTGAAACACATTGTGGTACACGGAAAAACAGGTTTTGGTATTGAAACTTATGATTACTTGAATGGCACACATAATCGATGCGGAATATACAGCATTGAAATGCAAGTGGACAATACTACAATTTATTTGCAGAAAATGGATGAAATATCTTTTGCCGAAACCAGATATGTACAATCCCATATTGACTATGCAGAAAATCTCCGGCTTCACCGAAAAATTCAAAAAACTTTTATCGATCCGAATAACCGGTTGGATATTTACAAGACGTTAAAAAACAGAGGCATCCTCACTTTTGATGACAGTCTTAATCATCCTGTTAAATTCATTGTAAAAGACACTTACGGTAACACAAGTGAATTAAATTTTACTGTAAATTCCTCTATTGAAGCACCTGAAGAACCTGTAACAGAAGGTGAACCCTTTACAAAGAAAATGGACTGGGATACCAAAAATGATTTTGAAACACCAAATGTAAAAGTATCTATTCCTGCCGGATCACTTTACAGGGACCTGTACTTCGAATACGGTGTTTTACCTCCGGGCAGAGACTGTATTAGTCACATTTATGAAATTCATAATGAGTACACTCCTTTGCAAAAATATATAACGCTTTCAGTCATGCCGGATACATTGCCCTATCGCCTTGAAGGCAAAGCCCTGTTGGTGACATTTGATGACCAGGGGAATCCCGTTCCGGAAGGAGGAAATTATGATAATGGGTTCATTACAACCCAAACTCTGGATTTTGGCAAATATGCAGTAATGATTGATACAGTTCCGCCTTCTATTGATCCGGTAAATATTTATGATCATGCCGATATGAGTCACCACCATCATATATCCTTCCATATCGATGATAATCTTTCAGGAATAAAAAAATATGAAGGTTATATTGATGATCAGTGGGTATTGTTTGAGTATGAACCAAAGTTCAGGTTAATTGACTATAAATTTGACCCCAAACGACTGGAAAAGGGGAAAAAGCATTTACTGGAACTGTATGTAACAGATGAAAAAGACAATATTTCTGTTTATCAGGCAAATTTTACCTGGTAGAATTATATTGAATTCTTTTTTACGTAACAGAGAGAATTAAGAAAATCATTCAACAGATACAGCATGATTTTTTTTTCTATCTCTGAATCCTTTGAGAAATGAAGGCAATATTCTCGATGGATTCATTTGGTAAATACTGGCACTCAGGATTACTGACTGGTTTTCTTCAAGTATAAAATCAAAGGAACCTGGTATAAAAAGATCCTCTAAACATTCATTTTGCCTGCTTAGTAAGTCATATGGGTAATTTACATCATATTCCCAATTTTCTGCCAAATTAAAAGAAACAGGCACCGAAAACTGCAGAAAAAGATCCGGAACAAGGAGGTTTCTTCTAATAAAAATTCCGTTGGGTACTCTTTCGATAGCAATTTTACACTCCGGAGAAGCTTTCTGGAGTTTATAGGCTTCCCTGCAAGCAATTCTTGGTTTTAACCTGAATTTAACAGGTCCGCCGGCTTCATTAAGTGTATATTTGATCATCAGGGCATTATGATGCGGCTGAAGCAATATTTCCTTTTCAAACATCACCGGTCCCATACAATAAACCGCTTTGGGAAGCGGATCAAAGCTTACCTCTTTGAGATAGGCAAGCCTCTCTTTTATATTGCTGTTTTTTTTACCATAAACATCAAGGTTGTATTCGCAACGATTGAAAAAAATGCTTTCTGCAACAGAGGATAGAAGCACAATCTTATTCTGGTTGCTATTATCCGGGCAATAAACAAGCAATCCATGGTCCCTGCTGGTATTGCACCCAATGAGGGATGAACGGTAATAGCTGCCATTGCTGTTATATACGCTTACCTCATGCTTCAGGGAATAACTCAATTTATGTAAATGGCGATGCATTTCACTTTTATCTATCATGGGGGAAAATGTTAAAAATTTTGACATAATTATCCCCTCCCACTGATTTTGCAGGTTTTGAATTTACCTCTAAAAATCAGAGGTCAGGAAAAAATAAAACCAAATATAAAAGGTTGGGTACCGGGCTGTTTTACAACTGCCAGGGAACTACAAAGTCATAAACAGAGTTCCTCTCAGAGGCTGCCTTTTCTTCTCTTTGTTTCTTTAACAAACTTGTATCTAATTTGTCATTGATGGATAGTTCAAGCTTCCTGATTTCTCTTTCAAGCTCCCTTATCCTTTCTTCGTGAGATTTAATACTGTTATTTATCATGGCGCTGGTTTTATAGGTTTCTACAAAGGACATTAAAGGTACTAAATAATTAGCAGAATGTCAAGTATTTATCACATAAAAATATCCTTGAAACAACGTTATATCAACCTGGTAATCTGTAATTTAGATTACAATTTAAAATAATTGTGTAATTACTTGTATAACACATTTATAAAATGATATTATGCATGATTTTTGATTGAAATAATACCATTGATTAATCCTGGTATTTTTAAGAACAATTGCCTGGTTAAAAAAGTTTAAAATGATTTATATTTTTTTTATTCGACACTATTTTTTTTTTATTTTTATTAGAGATTGTCAATAAAGTTAAGTGTCTGGATAAAAATGTTCTAAAACAAAGCCTGTTCCGTTCTAAACGGGAGCATGCAAAAATTTTAATCCGCAGTATACTATTTCCATTTGCAATTAGCAATGGGCAATTGGAACCCTACGAGGAAGTAGCCAATGCATAATTTGAACAACATGTTGGTAAAAGTTGTCGCCTAAGCGCCTAATGCTTATGAGGAATTAAAATTTTTGCAATAACGCAGTTATCGGACATTATGGCCATAAACAAATTAAATTATAAAGGCATAAAAACAATGACAATATCAAATTATGCCATCCCCTGTCGGTTCATTAAGAAAACTAAAAGATTGAGGGGATTATTGCCGGTTTTGCTGATACTGTTTACTGCATGTGCTACCGGCCAACAAAAGGAAAAATACAATATGCATCATACAAAAATGACCAAAAACCGAATACCGGTTGTCGCCGGACAATTTTATCCATCAGATTCAGCCACACTTTCTGAGACTGTTGCTGATTTTCTGAAACACCCGGGGCATCAAACCGGTAAGCGCATCAGGGCAATAATTGTACCCCATGCCGGCTATGTATTTTCCGGCGAGGTAGCTGGTTCGGCATACAATTTAATACAGGAACAGAAACCTTATAAAAATATATTTATCATTGGGGCAAGCCATCACGAATATTTTCATGGCGCTTCAATTTACACACCCGGAAATTATGAAACCCCTTTAGGTGAAGCAAGAGTAAACAACGCAATTTCAACCAAACTTATTAGTGACAATAAAAATGTTTTCCACTATGTTCCGGAAGCTCATCAAAAAGAACACAGTATTGAAGTTCAGCTTCCTTTCCTGCAAAAGATTTATGGGGATAATTTCAGCTTCATCCCTGTTTTATTTGGGGATCAGTCAGCAGAAACAAGCCGCAAGGTTGCTGATGCGCTCAAGCCTTATTTTACTGATGAAAACCTGTTTATCATCAGTACTGATTTTTCACATTATCCTGCCTACAATGATGCAATTGCCAATGATCAGAAAACAGCAAGTGCAGTAGAATCAAAATCAGTAGATAAATTTATGGAGGCTGTTAAAATTCCGGAAGACAAACAGGTTCATAACCTGTTGACCAGTATGTGTGGTTGGCAGGCCACGCTTGCATTAATTTATCTTACCCGTAATGATGAAAAAATCAGCATTCTCCCGGTTCAGTACCAGAATTCAGGTGATTCTCCTTATGGTGAAAAGGACAGGGTAGTTGGTTATTATGCCATGGCTGCCATAGAGGATGAAAAACATGATCCTGCAGAAGATTTTGTACTTACAGCCCAGGACAAAACCTCACTGTTAACAATAGCACGGGAAAGCATAACCGATTTTTTGAGGAACGGACAAATACCTGAACCTGATCCGGAGCTTATAACCGGCAATTTAAAAATAAATGCCGGTGCATTTGTAACTTTACATACTGAAGATGGAAAGTTACGTGGTTGTATTGGACACATGCAGAGTGATCTTCCACTTTACCAGGTTGTTCAGAGAATGGCAATTGCTGCTGCTACTGAAGATTACAGGTTCAATCACATCTCTGCTGATGAAATAAACAATATTAATATCGAAATTTCAGTACTTACACCCATGAAGAAGATTACAGGTCCCGAAGAATTTAATCCATCCAAACATGGCATTTATATAAAAAAAGGAAATGCCAGTGGTACATTTCTCCCTCAGGTAGCCATACAAACCAACTGGACCAAAGAAGAACTACTTGGGCATTGTGCAAGAGACAAAGCACATATTGGATGGAATGGATGGAAGACTGCTGATCTCTATGTATATAAAGCCATTATTTTTAGTGAAAAAAAACAGGATTGAAATGATTCAGTCTTCCCGCCATGGAAAAACCCTATTCTGTCATTCTGATCTCAACCCTTGGTATTTCTCTGTATTTAATCTCCCGCTTATTTGTTTTTCTCGGAATTTATCCGGATAATTTACACAAAAAGATATGGAACAGTCTCCTTCTGATAACATTTTTAATTAGCGCACTGTTAGGTTTTTTTCTTGCCATTCAAATAAACAACAAACTGGATTTTCCATGGATTGACATGGTCACCAGGTGGCATGTTGAAATCGGTCTGGGACTTTTTGTCACCGGTATTTTGCATCTGAGCTGGCATCTCTCCTATTATAAAAAACTTTTCAGAAAAAGTAAGTCGAAAAAACAGGATGCCGGCGAAGAAAAAATAAACCTATCTGAATCTGAAGGCAGAATCCTTTATCTTCCCGTATTTCTGAGTGGTTTTACAGCAGTTATCACACAAATCATTCTGATAAGGGAATTTATCTCTGTCTTTAACGGAAATGAACTTGTAATTGGAATTATTCTTGCCAACTGGATGATACTTACAGGATTTGGAGCTTTAATCGGAATAAGAATTAAAAAGGTCAGGAATCCCATGAAGTTCTCAGGCATTGCCTTACTATTAATTGGATTGCTGCCTTTTATTACTGCTTTTGCATTAAATTATTTCCGAAATATTATTTTTCTGCCTGGGGTAACCATTTCGCTCAATCAAATCATCCTGAGCAGTATTGTCATCCTTTCGCCGTTTTGTCTGACAACCGGTGTAATTTTCACATTCGTAGCACATATTATTTCAGGTATATTGAAAGAAAACCTGATAAGTCGTGTTTATGCCTGGGAAGCCTATGGCAGCATGGCTGGCGGCATACTTTTCAATTTTGTACTGGTGTTTGTATTTAAAACTTTTGTAAGTCTTTCAATCGTTATGCTGATCAACCTGGCTGCGGGGACCTGGCTTTTGGTGAGAAAAACGAAACCTTTAGTACGCAATACCGGTATTGCCATAGCCTGCCTGATCCCTTTGGTAATTATTTTCAGTAAACCTGATCACCTTGCGCGGAGTTTTCTTTTTAAAAACCAACAGCTTATCTACATCAGAGACACTCCCTACGGAACGCTTGCTGTCACACGTAACGACGGACAGGTTAATTTTTATGAAAACAACGTGCTGCTTTTCAATACACAGAATATTATTGCCCAGGAGGAAGATGTGCATTACACTATGGTGCAACATGCGGATCCTGAAAATGTATTGCTTATTTCAGGAGGCATATCAGGTACACTGAATGAAATTCTTAAGTATCCTGTACAACGAATAGATTACGTTGAATTAAATCCTGCTATTATTGAACTGGCTGATAAATTTTCCAAAATACCAGCGGATACTGCCGTACACATCATCAATCAGGATGCACGGCTGTATATCAAAGAAACGAAAGTGAAATATGATGTTGTGCTGATTAATCTTCCTTCTCCTTCAACAGCGCAAATTAACCGGTTCTATACGCTTGAATTTTTTCGTGAACTAAAGAAACTAATGAACAAAGAGGGAGTTGTATCAATCGGTTTGCCGGCTTCAGCTAACTATATTACAAGGGAATCAGGTGAATTAAATTCAATACTTTATAATACAATGAAAAGAATATTTAAGCATGTGCTTATTGTTCCCGGTGAAAAAAACTACTTTCTGGCCTCTGACAAAGAGCTGACGATTGATATCCCAATGGCGATCCGGCAGAGAAACATTAGCACCATGTATGTTAATCAATTTTACCTTAGCACCCCCATTCTTCAAGGTCGTAATCAGCAAATCATGGAAAAGATTGATGAATCTTCTCCGCTCAACAGGGATTTTACTCCTGTATCTTACTATGAACAGCTCATTAAATGGCTTTCTCAGTTTAAAACAAATTTTTGGATGTTGGCTGTATTTTTCAGCTGCCTGATTATGTTCCTGTTGTATTACTTAAAACCTGTTGATATTGGCATTCTGGCCGGAGGATTTGCAGCCTCGTCCTCCCAGGTCATACTTTTACTTGCTTTCCAGGTCATTTACGGATATGTATTTATGATTACCGGTTTTATTATTACACTCTTCATGGCTGGAATAGCAGGAGCGGCATTTTTTAATCTGCGCCTTTTCCCTCAGGCAAACAAAAAAACATTTATAAACATCCAAGTGGCCATAATAGGCTATTCTTTGTTAATTCCGGTTTTTTTACTTGCAATAAAAAACACAGGATTTATACCTTCTGTAATTCTTCATGGAATATTTTTTCTGATTTCACTAATTGTTGCTTTTATCACCGGAACCCATTTTGCTGTAGCATCCAGAATTAGTGAAGGAACAATTGCCAGAACCGCCGGAAAAACTTATGGTGCCGATCTCTTTGGTTCAGCATTGGGAGCCTTGCTTGTTACAGCTTATTTAATTCCTGTATTTGGTATTATAAAAGTAAGTCTTCTCGCCGCACTAATTAATCTCTTCGCTGTTGTGTATGTTAAACACTCAGGCAGAAAATGAAAAATTACCGAATACAATATAAAAAATATTATTATGATTCAGAATCATTCATATTTTATGAAATAATAGGAGACGGAGAAATTCCCGTTATTTTAATTCACGGCTTCGCCTCATCTCATCTCAACTGGCATAGTATTACCGCATTATTTACATCCGGTAATTATACATTTTACCTGATTGATCTGAAAGGATTTGGACTTTCGTCAAAGCCAAAAGATTTATACTACACCCTGAATGATCAGGCTTTACTTATAAAAAAGATAATTAAGAAAGAAAAACTTCAGAAAATTGTTGTTGCCGGCCATTCTCTGGGAGGAGGAGTTGCACTAGCATTGTATACTAGTATGGAAGGCTCCGGGAGTATTGATAAACTGATACTTATGGATGCTGCAGCCTTTAATGATCATATACCTCTTTTTGTAAAGTTGTTAAAGACACCTGTTATTAGAAAGCTTTTTCTGATGCTCATTCCCAGCAGCAAGAAATTAATAAAACTGGCAATTCAACGGGTTTATGCAGACAAACGCAAGGTTAGTGAAGAAATAGTGGGACGATATCAACCCTTTTTCTACAAAAAATCCTTTCATCATGTTTATCTGAAGACGGTAAAAGGCCTGCCTCCATCCAATTATGAAGAAATGATTAAGAAATACAGCGATATAAGTATACCGGTTCTGATAATTTGGGGGGACAGCGATCCTGTTCTTCCTCTATTGCACGGCAAAAGGCTTCACAGGTTAATACCACATTCAAAACTTAGCATAATCGAGCATTGCGGACATGTTCCTCAGGAAGAAAAAGCCATTGAAACTTACCGGGAAATTAGTAAATTTATAGAGGCAAATTAAGCTGAACCAATGAGCAGTTTTACTGATGAAAAAGAAAACAGCTTATAGTATACCCGGAAAAAAGATAACTACCCGTCAGTTTCTGAAGAAATCAGTCGGAGCAGCAGGAGGAATGTATTTACTATGCACACAGCCTTCTCTGTTTAACAGCCTGGAATATCTTATAAATGAAGGACCAGGAAAATGGAGCAGGGAAAGTATGTTTTATGAACAAACACCACGTGGCACAAAATGTTTGGTTTGTCCTAATGAATGTACATTAAAACCCGGAGAAACCAGCGATTGTCATAATCGCATCAATTATAAAGGAATACTTTATTCCATTGCCTATGGCAATCCATGTGCTGTCAACCTGGATCCGGTTGAAAAAAAACCACTTCTTCATTTTCTACCACAAACACTGACTTATTCTATAGCAACAGCAGGATGTAACCTGACTTGTTTAAACTGCCAAAACTGGAATATATCACAAGCAAGTCCCAAAGAAACTAAGAATTATGATCTTTTGCCAGCTCAGGTAGTTGAAAAAGCCAAAAAGAATAATTGTCGTTCAATAGCCTATACCTATTCTGAACCAATTACATTTTATGAATATGTTTACGACACTTCACGCTTGTCACATTCATCCGGAATTAAAAACATACTTGTTTCAAACGGGTATATAAATCAGGAACCACTGGAAAAACTTTGTCCACATCTTGATGCAGCGAATATTGATTTAAAATCATTCAGTGAAAAAATATATCTTAAACTAACTGCCGGAAAATTGCAGCCTGTCCTTGACACACTCAAAACACTTAAAAAAAATAAGGTCTGGCTGGAAATAACCAACCTGGTTATTCCCGGCTGGACGGATGATATGGGGATGATCAGAGAAATGTGTTCCTGGCTTTATGAGAATGGATTTAAGGACACGCCTCTGCATTTCAGCCGGTTTCATCCAATGTATAAACTAACCCAATTACCTCCTACTCCGTTTTCTACACTTCTGAAAGCCAGAAAAACGGCACAGGAATGTGGTTTGCTATATGTTTATATTGGGAATGTTCCCATTAAAGGTACAGAAGATACTATCTGTCCCGCTTGCAGTAAAAAAGTAATTGAACGAATTGGATTTAAGGTTACAGCATCTCACTTAAACGAGGGTAAATGTGCGTTTTGTAACACTTCTATTGCAGGAATATGGGAATAAAATCTATTGGATTCTTTAGGATACTCAGAATAATTAAGTTTTAGTAAGTTCCGAATTTCTTGTTTACGAGAATGCTTGATTCGCGGCGTGTGAGGCAGGTTTTATGATGAGATGAAAGTTCTTCTTTACTGGCAATTGATAAACTGTTAAAGTCTTTTATAGCCTGGGAGGTTGACATATTACGAAATTTCTTAAACGGACAATCATCTTCAGCCTCCTCCATCGGACAGGCAAACAATAAGCCATGTAACATCATATTACTTCATTTTAGCAAATAAATACCGCGATCGTTTGTTATCTGACGAAACTACGAAAAATTTGAGATCGATTGCATTTTTATTTGACTAATAAATACAGTTGTGTGATAAAACCAGAAAAAATTAAGACATAAGAAACATCTGATTCTAATTAAGTAACGGATACAGCAAGATATATGAAACAGAAAATTAGAAATCTCAGCCTGTAAAAATTGCGATCAGAGCAAAATCATCATTAAGGTATTACACAGAGCTCATCATTGAGGGCAATAATAGCTTCTTTAAAATTCTCACGTTCAATCACGAATTGGATACTAACCTGAGCCAGTGATTGCGACACAGCAGAAATATTAACTCCCCTATCGAAAAGTGCACGAGCGGCTCTTGCTAAAAATCCGGGACGGGCAATATTACTACCGAGGGCTGTAACAACTGCTACCCTGGCAAGCGTAACTTTCTCGTATCTGCTTTCCAACTCCTTCAACAAGCCTGGATAATCAGAATCTTCCCATATTACAAGTGATATACTGTTTGCACTGGTTGATTTAAGAATATAACTTATCCGGTGTTTAGCAAATATTTCCATAATACCCAGATCAAATCCTACTTCTCCCACCATCAGCGGATCATGAATATCAATTGCCACAACTTTGTCAGTTCCGGAAATAATCTCTATTCTTGATTCAGGACTGACATATTCCTTGGAAATAACAGTCCCGGCATGCCCGGGTTCAAAAGTATTTTTAATTCGCAGTTTAATCCCTGCCACTTCTATCGGTTTTGATGCTTTTGGATGTATAGCTTCCATACCCACGTCTGCCAGTTGGTCAGCTACATTGTAATTTGTAAAACCAACCGGAATGGATTTATCAACTCCGACAATTGCCGGATCAGCTGACGAAAGATGGTATTCTTTATGAATGATTGCCTCATCTGCTTTCACCTCAACGGCGATTTTACTAAAAGTGACTTCAGAATAACCACGGTCAAATTCCCTCATAATTCCTTCAGTACCTTTAGTGTAACCTGTAGCAATACACAGGGTATTGGAAAAATCCAAACCTGAAAAAGCCTTTTTTATCCGCTGATCAATAGTAAGATAGTCCGGATCCTGAAACCCGCATAAGTCAACAAATGTTGCATGAATTCCATTGTTGTTGATAATATTCACTGAATTGAATGCAGAATGTGCTTCACCAATAGAAGAAAGAATTTCCCTGGCTGCCAGCAAAATATTCTGCCGATTAATATATCCTGACCCTAATACATCTGCCATGCTGTTCAGATAATTCCTGGCCTGATCAATACGGCCAATTATAAATTGATCAGCTTCTTCCTGATCAAGTCCGATATCGCTGAATGTACGGTTAATCTGAATTAACTTTTCCGTTAAACTATTTAATGATTCATTAAAATTCTCATCATTCAAAAACTGGCTATAAATTCCTGGTTCTCCGGTTTTTTTATGTTCAAGCAGCCAGTTGGTAACATTATTATAAGCTGACACAACAAATATCCGGTTAAAATGATCTCCT
This sequence comes from Bacteroidales bacterium, assembly GCA_035638655.1. Taxonomy (GTDB): domain Bacteria; phylum Bacteroidota; class Bacteroidia; order Bacteroidales; family DASQZP01; genus DASQZP01. The sequence goes on along the minus strand of DASQZP010000872.1, from coordinate 4,926 downwards.
TCTTTCCGGTCACCAATAATTATATTCTTAAAAACATCCTGAAACTTCGACATTGAAGTACCGCCAATTTTCTCAACAGTAAGCATAATTATAAAATCATTAATAATTTGAATAAGAGACAAAGTTAGCATAATTGCTGTAATTTATGTTGTAGAGCATAACAAAACAATTATATTTTTTCTGCTTTAGAAATAGACAGACTTATTCCATATATATTTATGTATCTATATATCATTACATGTTGATTTTCAGTTAGTTTTTGACAATAATTTTTTCATCCTAACATAATGACTTTTTATCAACACATTATTGTTATTCATCAAACACTAGTAAAGAAAACACTAATTACCACGTAAATACAAATAAAAAAATCTATCAACCATGGAAAACAACCTTTGCCCAAATCATGTTAAGTGTCCTATTTTTAATGGTGTATTAAAAGGAACTGAATACAGTCAGACTTACAAAAGACTTTATTGCTCTGCCGGAGAAAGTGGAAGAAATTCATGCAGGCGGTATCAGGTTTTTAAAATTATAGGGTACTGTCCGCCCAACATTCTGCCAAATTCAACAAAAACAGCGAAGGAAATTGTTGAGTCTTTGAAAGAAAAAGCCTAAAAAAAATCAGCAATTAGTTTCAAAATGACATATGGCGGATAGCTTAATATTCTACCTGCTCTATTGGTTAAGACATTTTTCTGCATCAGACAGAAGCGGATTAAAATTTTTGCACGCTCCTGTTTAGAACGGAACAGGCTTTGTTCCCGAACATTTTGATCCAGACACTTAACTCTATTGACAGACTCTAATTAAAAACAAAGCTTAAAGGATAATGCAGACCGGGATCAGGGAATTGTATTTCAAAATGATGATACAATTTCCGGAATAAGATTTGAAAATGAGGCAGAAATCATCAGTGCCGGGAAAAACAACTTTTTTTGTTTTCTTTTTTTCACTGGCAGTCTCCAGTATACTTTCCCTTCGACTTCTTCCGTTATGACAAAACCACATTTTTCAAGCACTTTCATGGAAGCACAATTATCAACATCAGTTTCAGCCACTATTGCCCTGATATCCCGTCTCTTTCCTGTCCAGTCAATGAATACTTTTAAGGTCTCTGTCATGAAGCCCTGATTACGAAACTCAGGGCCAGTACTATAACCAATTTCAACCTGTCCTTTTTTATCGGGTATTCCATGCATGCAGATACTGCCAATCATTTTTTTGGAAAATTTATGAATAATTAACCAGATGGTATAATAGTAATATTTATCCGGATTATTTTTTATTTTAGGTAATCTCTCAAACCTGATTGCTCTTTCTTCCGTACATTCCATGGGATAATCAAAAGGTATAAAATCGAGGTCCCAGGCAAGTTGATCTCGTGCTGTAAGATATCTGAACAATTCAGAATAACTAAGAGGCAATATGTTTAATCGCGAAGTAGAAAGCATAGGCCTGTTTTATTCAACAGATTTCCGGCATATATTTACTGTTACAAAAATAACAAAAGAATATTTATGTTACAAGAGAATAGACATAATTATTCAATGGGCTTGTAATTGCATTTTTCCAAAAATTTAAAACGGGATGCAAGTAAGAAGTTCTCCGTTACATAATGGGCTGAACAGAGAGAGTAAGTAATGATGTATAAAGTTTATGCCGGTATGTTTACCACCTGGCAGGTGCATTTGAAAAAATATGGCACTTTTCCTGCATATACCTGAAATAATAGTACAACTTATAATTTAGATCTTTACCATAATTTATAGTATTGTCATAATCCAGATATGTTTCAGGATAACAATCTGTTCTATAACTACCTGAACTGTATAGAGTATTCCATTCTGTAACGAGCTGCTGATTCCAGTTTTCAAGATAAGTTTGGTCATAATACCATTCTGGTTTTCTGACACTCAGAAACCATGAATCAAACCCCGTATCAAAAATAACGAGTTCATAACTTAACGAATCTCCCTGAGAAGTTGTGTCTGCCTGTATTTTAAGCGTATCACCTGTCACCTTTGTATCATTCTGTGCAAGAGCAACTCCTGCTGAAAAAAATGAAAAAACCCAAAAGAGAAGTACAAATTTTTTCATGGTAATAACTCCTTTCTTTTATATTTATAACAACAGAAAAATCAGTTAGGTTTACAGAATATCAATAATTTATACTGTTTTTTAAAATAATTAACAAAAAAAATGCAGGGAAATCCATTGAAGCTGGTTATCAGACCTCAGACTTGTTCATTCTGTTTCTATCCTCTTGTGCTATCCGGAAGAATTTCTGAAAGTTGGCATAAACAAAAACAGCCGTTCAGAAATTAATCCAAACGGCTGTTTTTGAGGCGACTCTGGAGGGATTCGAACCCCCAACCTCCTGATCCGTAGTCAGGTGCACTATCCAGTTATGCTACAGAGTCATTGCGAACGGGTGCAAATGTACAAATTTTCAATTAAAAAAGACATCTTGAAATATAAAAAAAGCAATATTTTTAGTATTCGTACTGAATTACATATTTTTTAGTAAATTGCACAATAAATAATCCACTCAGAACCGTTTAACTACTCATTACCTGTACCTATTAATATATATACATTATTAATCCTGAAACAGTTATTCTATGAGGTGGCGAAATTCATTTTACCTGTTAGTTGCAGGTATGTTCTTTACTACAGTCTCATGCAGACACGAAAGCACAGATATTTCTTCCTTTAAAGACATTTGTTTTGAAACAGAGGTATTACCCATTTTTAAAACAAACTGTGCTATTTCCGGGTGTCATGATGGAAGCGGAGAAGCTTTCAGATTAGAAGACTATCCCGATATTATGCAGGGCATCACTCCTTATAAACCCCGGGAAAGTTCAATTTACAGAGCAATTACCGCAGAATGGCTGAATCTGATGCCCCCTGATAATCCCCTGAGCAAGGAACAGCGCACCATAATCCGGTTATGGATTGAACAGGGTGCTCCCCATACTACCTGCACCAGTGCAACGGACACGAACACAAATATCATAGTAATTCCCGGTGATTCAGTCTGCTTTAATACACATATTGAACCAATACTACTTTCATCCTGCGGCATATCGGGATGCCATGATGCATCAACAGCCAGAGAAGGGTATGTGCTGACCAGCTACACTACACTAATGCGCAAGGGCATTGATCCCGGGCATCCGCAGAATAGCAGTGTCTACAGGGCCATGACACAAAATTCAGAAGAGAGGATGCCTCCACCTCCCAGAAGTCTTACTTCCGACCAGATAGAATCTTTTCGCAAATGGATAGACCAGGGAGCCGTAAACAGTCAATGTGAACAAAATGCATGCGACACAGCAAATGTCACCTGGTCTGGTTCAGTTCAGCCATTAATCAATAATTACTGTCTCAACTGTCACAATTCAGCCGGCGCAGGCGGAGGTATTACACTGGCTTCCTGGTCAGATGTGTCGAATGTTGCAAACTCTGGTAAACTCATAGGAGCATTGAGAGGAAAACCCGGTTATATTAAGATGCCGCAGGGGTTCGACCTAAGTGAATGTCAGATAAGAACTTTCGAAATATGGGTAACCGAGGGTGCCCCAAACAATTAGAAGCGATCTAAGAATATTTACTAATCTCTTTTTACTCATCCCATGAAAAAAACGCTTATTGGAGTATCCGGTCTGATCCTCTTCCTTATTTCTTCTTGTTATTATGACAGTAAGGAATACCTTTATCCTGAATTAAATTCGACCTGCGATACCACAAATATCACCTTTGCTTCCAGCATCAAACCTATTATCGATAATAATTGTAAAACCTGCCACAGCGGATCAGTTCCCTCCGGGAATGTGCATCTTGAAAACTATACGCAGATAAAAGCGATTGCTGATAACGGCAAACTTGTAGGAGTGATAAACGGCAACGGAGGCTTACCGCTAATGCCCCCGGGTGCTCCTTTAAATTCCTGCCAGATATCAAGTATAGAAAAGTGGGTTACAGATGGTGCCCCTAATAATTAATTAGTGTCTGTCCATTATGTCCGATAACTACGTTATTCCCGAACATTTTGATCCAGACACCTGACTTTATTGACAAACCCTAATTAATAAAATAAAATTATCCCGACATGACTTTAAGAACCTTATTTTCCGTATTTGTGATGCTTATATCTCTGGCTGTAATAAATACCAGGGCTCAGGATGATGATCTGATGAATTTGTTAAATCAGGAAACAGGAACAAAAACTAATTATGCTTTTGCCACGTTTAAATCTACCCGGGTTCTTAACGGTCATTCCATTGAGCGAATGCAGAAAAAGCAACTTGATGTCAGAATTGAGCACCGCTTTGGAAGATTAAACACTGGTGCTTATGAATTCTTTGGTCTGGACCAGTCCAATATTCATTTAAGTTTAGAGTATGGACTAACCAACTGGTTGATGGTAGGTCTTGGCAGAGGCAATTATCAAAAAACAGTAGATGGGTTTTATAAGCTTAGTTTGTTTCGACAATCCACAGGAGCAAAGAATATGCCTGTAAGTATTTCTGTGCTCTCAAGTATTTCAGTAGACGGACTGCGATACAATGTAGGAGAAGGCAATACCTACTATTTTTCGAACCGGCTTGCCTATTGTCATCAGGTACTGGTAGCCCGAAAATTCAGTGAAGGTCTTTCATTGCAGCTGGCTCCCACCTTTATCCACCGCAATCTTGTTCCAACTGAACTGGATCCCAATGATCTTTTTGCCATGGGGATGGGAGGACGAATTAAGCTTTCCACCCATGTATCCTTTAATGTAGAATATTATTATGTATTGCGCCCTTTTTACAATATCAAAAATTTCGATACCACAAATCCACTTTCTGTAGGTTTTGATATAGAAACCGGAGGGCACGTATTTCAGTTATTATTCACTAATTCTGTTGCCATGATAGA
>DASQZP010000871.1:0-2127 GCA_035638655.1 Bacteroidales bacterium | reverse complement strand
GGCATGCTTCGATTTATTGACAAACATACAGTTTTAATTAATCACGATTACAAAACCGATACTGCTTTGCAATACCGGTTAAAACAGGCCGGATTAAGAACAGAATTTCTTGAATATAAAGTCAAAACTAAAGACAAGCGCAACTGGGCCTATCTGAATTTTTTTCAGACAAAAGACCTGATACTTCTTCCTGAATTCGGAATTGAAGAAGACCACCAGGTATTTGAACAGATTGAAAATTTTTATCCCGATTATAAAGGGAAAATCGCCCGGGTAGATATGACTGATATAGTGCGATATGGTGGTGCATTGAATTGTATTACGTGGACAATTAAAACATAATTCGTAAAGAATATAACAATTTCCCGATATGCTAATGCACTCCTTTAAAATCATGTAAGTGTCCATCGAGATGTTGGATTGACTGAATCTTTTTTATCCAAAAAAGATAAATTATGATCGTATTTTAGAGTGGTCAGCAATTAATTTTCGGCGCTCTCAGCAGCATTCTGCGTTACCAGAATTTTGAAAGAGGAAAAATTATATTTACGCCAGGTCCAACCATTTGCCTGTGTTTTACAAATTTTTGACAAAATTATTTCATCATTTTAAAATTTCTAAATGACCAGAAGTGAGGTTTAAACGCTATGAATCTTTCCTGAGTATTCTTAAAAATTTTAACTCTTATCATAAAAATCCGTGACTTCATTGTATTTTATTATGGTTTAGTAAATTATTTCCAATCCCATTTGGCTATTTAACTTTGGCTTTGTAAATTTCCTGAATAAAATAAGAAGAGATAGATAAATTCTGATGGTATTAAAAATGAACACCTGATTATTATAGAATATTTGTGATGATTTCTTTTAACTTGTTCTTCAATAATTTATCATGAAAAAAGTAACACATATAATATATATATACGCAATGTGTATGTGAGATTGTATGCAATTATAAAAAAGTATAAATCAAAAAAAAATAAGAATATGAAATTAACTGAAATTACACCCATTATTGGTAAAATACCTCACATGACCAAAAGCGATGGAGAACTGATTTACAAGATGATTCTTGAAAATGATATCTTTGATATACTTGAACTAGGAACTGCACATGGAACAGGAAGCTGTTATATGGCTGCAGCTCTGGATGAAAAAAGCAAAGGGTCAGTAATTACTATAGACATCACCAGCGCTCTGAATAGAAAACCAAATATTCATGAGCTGCTTAAAAAAAGTGATTTAGAAAGATATGTAACCCCAATATTTGCAAACAGCAGTTATAATTGGGAACTGATGAAACTCATAGACCGCCAGACAATAGATGGTTTTTGTGAACCAATTTTTGATTTCTGTTTTATAGATGGCGCTCATAATTTTGAAATCGATTGCTGTGCTTTTCATTTAGTAGATAAACTATTGAGACCAGGAGGTTTAATTCTTTTTGATGATATGAATTGGACCTACGCTTCAAGCCCCAGCCTAAAAAATACCGACTGGGTCAAAAAAATGGCAAAAGACGAAAAAGAGACACCACACATAAAAAAGCTAGTTGAATTAGTGGCTTTAAATCATCCAAATTATGTAGATGCTAACCTTCTGGGAGACTGGTTTCTGATAAGAAAAAAAACAAATATTAATGAAAAGCAACATAAATCCATCACTTTAAATCAATATAAATCAGAAACCACTTTATCCAACGATTTAAAAGAAATAGCCAGAAAATTTAAAAACAGACTGTATACAAAAATTAATGCTACATAGCTGAGTCCTGCGTGCTGCATAAATCACCTCCTGCATTGTCGAAGGTGGTTTGACAAGGATTGACTAAGTCAAGAGAAAAAATAACAGATGCAGTTGTTTTGGATTAAAACGCAAACCTCCTCTGTCACCTTGTCTCTTTGTTACTTTGTCACTGTTTATTCATGCAAAGCCTGGTGAGTGCAGATGGCCAAAAAAAACTGGTTGACACCAGGCTTTAATTTTTTTTTCTTTTTTAAACTGTATCACATGGACAATTAATATATAATGACAGGATAATCATCCAAAATATCCCAACCTCTACATTTTTTAAATCTTTTAAATCCTCTATAACCTCTACCTCTACATTTTTTTTACCCTCTACAGT
>DASQZP010000870.1:0-3336 GCA_035638655.1 Bacteroidales bacterium | reverse complement strand
AAAATATTCACTATTATTTTGGAAAACATCGCAAACGAAATAAAATGATAAAACATCTTCGTATTCAGTTTTGGTTGGGTATTGGGGTGATGATTGTGGTTTTATCTTCACATTTTATTGACAGGATAGTTACTGGTTTTTCTCAACCATTATCAAATTTTGAACTAAAAAGAAGCCTACCTTATCTTTGTTTAACGGTTGTGATAATCTTGTTGGTTAGATTTAAGATTGGCCGAAATAAAAGATATAATAAATTTTTGCAAAATTCACCAGGGAAAATAATTGATACAAATAGCATAGACTATACCGTAGGGCATGGGGCTTAGGGTGGGGATATATGTGGAATACCCAACAAAAAAGCGATATCAGTTTAATTTATTGAATTAGCTTGATATTTATAGTTGAGGCAGCGGGAGTCGAGCCACCGTCTATTATTTGTGCTATTTGCTATTTATCGCAGGCTTTTTGAGGCTTCGAAATTTTAAGATATCTCCATCTGTATTTTACCATGCGATATACGCGTCCATAAATTTACGTGTTTGTCGATATTTTTAAGTTGCATAAAAATGGATATGCCCCATCACTTTTGAGAGGAGCGATCCTATGAGCACAAGAATGAAAATCGCGTTTGGGTGTCATCTTCTGGCTATACTGATTGTGGCCGCATTCGGGGTCATATATCTCTTTCGATCGGAGTTCATGCCTTACCACTCTGTTGCTATCGGAATGCCTTGGGCCGAGGTAGGCTTCTCTTTCCAAGTACTTATCCTGGCTTTGATGAAAGCTGTTGGGGGCACCTGTCTCGCAGTAGTCGTCTTGGAATTGATTCTTCTGTTTGTCCCATTCAGGCAAGGCATTGTATGGGTACGATGGGCTATTCCTGCTGGGGGACTGGTTATCTCTGCAGGAGCGCTCTATGCAATGCTTTATGTTGGGCTCAATACACCAGCCACTCCACCATGGATTGCTCCTGTGGTGGGTGCGCTACTTTTGGTGGCAGGATTGCTCCTTTCGTTAGGGCAGCCCAAAGCTATTGGAACATAACCCCGGCGTGCAACCAACGCTCGCAAGCGGCGCTTTTCTTGCTTCTTCGCGCGGCTGACGCCGATTTTTTTCAATCTTGTAAGAAATACGATATATGTAACGAAAATTGAGATGCTTGGACTTGTGGTTTTGGCAAGAAATCACAAGTATGGAAAAGCACCAATTTTGATGCTGGATTGTATGATATCACAGGTTTCTTGTGGGCTTTGATAATCTCAATATCACTGCAATTATTAAAATAGCTGCATTTTATTGTGGCAAAAGAACTAAGATAATTTTAATTCGTCCGTTAAAGCTAACTGATAGGGTAATCAACAATGAACTATTTAAGATTCAATATTCAATTAATTTCCATTATAATAGTTTCTCTTATCCAAGTATCCTGGGTGTTGCCAATTCTTAATGCAATGGAGCAAAATGAAATGGTAATATTTGATTTTAAAAATTCAGATAAAAATGAAAATTGGATAATCGTAAATGATAGTGTTATGGGTGGTCTTTCAAAGAGTGAATTTTTTATTAGTGATAGTAACACGGCAATTTTTAGGGGAACTGTATCTCTTGAAAATAACGGAGGATTTACATCAACGCGTACCAGACCTCGCTTATTTAAGTTAGATGAATTTAAAGGCATTCTCATTCGATTAAAAGGTGATGGGAAAAAATACCAATTTCGTATAGGAACCAATGATAGATCTGACGGAGTTGCCTATCGATATCAATTCACAACAGAAATCAGTCAATGGATGACGATTAAAGTTCCTTTCAATGAATGTGTACCGGTTTTCCGAGGCCGTATACTAAATAATGTAGCTCCAATCTCACCCAAAATGATTCATCAGATTGGATTCTTGATAGCAGATAATCAAGCAGGTCAATTCCAGCTTGAGATTGAATGGATAAAGGCATATAAATAGACAACAAATAACACTATTTTAGAGGCCGACTGCCAAGCGGTGTTAATCAATTACATCTATTCTTATCGTATAACCCAATCATGAACCGGATGCCAACGGTTTGGGATTTATAACCAGTCCAGTTATGCTTGGGACGAAAACAGCTTTCATTAAATTTCTTTACAGTGCGGACGCTTACGCGTCCGTCCGATCAGGTCAGTTTTCATTGTGAACGATAACTTTTGTTGGCACCAGTTTACTATCGGCGGAGACTATAAATATAACAGGATAGATAAAATTCGATTGATGATTTGTAAATTATTGTGACTCAAGTAGTTCAATTATTCTTAAAAAAGCAGGGGCAAATCCTTTTTCGGGATTTGCCTTTTTTGCGATTTTGTTAATTATGCGATATATGTAATCGGAGTTGATCAACCTTGGGTTGCACTTGTGGCAAGGTATCTTCAATCTAAACCCCCATTGCTTTTCATCGATTCATCGGGTAACGGTTCCGGCTTCTTAGTACCTGGGTTAAGTGTAGGGATAATACCTACTTGTTGGGTAAATCCCTTCGAAAATGAATCATATCATCTGCTTACATATCATTTTATAGCATTGTATTTTATTAATTAACATTATGGTTTTTTCCGACCGTACCGTAATGTTCTTTCCCCTTCTATCCCCCGAGGGTACCGTGTCTATGATACCGTGCAAGTTCTCGGAGGGTTTTTGTATTTCCAAGAACAAATCCGAAAACCCATCCTCGGTTCTTCTTTCGCCATGCGCAGCAATTTGTGTCAAGATTTTGAGTATATTTTCCGATAATGTTTATAGGAGGAATTACATGATAGTAAAGTTTTTAGTTTTTGGCATCTCAATTATTTATGCCGTCCTGCTTGCACTTTATTATAGTGGTTGAAGAATCGACTGACGGTTAATGTTTGGGTCTTCTGGAGTGAAAGAACATTTATAGGAGAGTGGGGGATATAAAGATGTTCCAGAAGACCCTTTTTTAGGCAATACATTAACACTTACAAATAATTCTGACAGGGATTTTTTATTGCATTTCGTTTTGTTGTAATTTAATAGCGTTATATAGAAAGGAACCCATAAAGATAACCTGTAACCGAGAGGTTACCATGGACTGAATATTAAGACCCCATTTCTCATAGAGGTGGGGTTTTGTTTTTTATGATATCTGCATATCAGTTGTTGTTGTAAATGGTTCAGGTATTGGCAAGATGTACGAAACCGCTACGCGGTAGCTTTTTCTCAGAATTTCCCACATCTTTGAGGTTTAAGATTTATTTTCTTTATTATGGTTTTTAATACCCCGTCCGCTTGCGGCGGGGAGAAAGGCGGTGCTATAATACCGCCATTATGGAATTAGGCAAAA
>DASQZP010000869.1:0-2174 GCA_035638655.1 Bacteroidales bacterium | reverse complement strand
CTGATAATTGCGCTGAAACCATTTAAGGATGCCACCGGCAGTATTAATAGTTTTAAACGCTTCCTTTACCGTCTGGGTTGGGGTGCAAGCAGTATTCCTCCATCTTATATGAACCTCGCAACAAAAATTGGTGATGCGGTTACCCTGGCTGAATCACTGACCGACTCGCCTGATATATCAGAAATAGTTCAGCTATTTGATAAAATAAAAGAAATATACCACGATATCCAAAATCTGTCAGAGGCCCCTCCCGGAGTTGATAGCACTGAGTTTCTGAACGAAATTAAGGACCGTTTGTTTGAAATTCTGATTGTTGATTATCTCATTACAGCACAACCATTTCTTTATAATTTCTTCCAGATGGTTGGTGTTATAAAACCTGTTCATTTTGCGGGTGCCGGATCAAGGCCTTCATTTATAAGGTATAAACTGAACTGGAGTGAAATACCCAAAATATTCACAGAACCGCATAAATTACCTGAGAAAATATATGGTTGGGGATCAAAAGACTTCAAATTTGAATTATTAGCAAAGCATTCTCTTGAAATATTCAGTGTTATTGGTGCTCCTGTATCTTACAGCATTATTGATGATGAATCCTCCTATAAATACCTGGGATTTAATGAATATGAAGCTGCTCCAGCTCTGGTTGACAAGGCCATTAACATCCCTTTTACTATCATAAATATTGATGGTAAAGATCAGGAACTAGGGCTGGCTATCCTAAAGCTGCCGGGTATTGATGGTAAGCTTCCGGGAATCGTGCTGCAACCGTCAATACCTTCTGAAATAGGCACAACATTGCGCATAAGGGAAGATATTGACTTCAGGTTAAAAGCCGGTTCCAATATCGCTGCTATGTTTGGAATACTGATCCGCCCTGATGAAATCTCTGTTGAATATCCCTTTAAAGATGGTAGTTTGCCTGATTTCGGCTTTGGTGCGGGAATGGACTACAAGCCCTCAGATGCCTTAATACTGCTGGGTAGTGAGAATAACACCAGACTGGAATTTAACGGTTTTTCATTCGATTTCGAATTTAATTTTACAGATGGTGACCCTGAAGTTGAACTGGGAGCTCTGCTAAATGGTCTGGCAATAGTTATTGCTTCAAACGATTCTGACAGTTTTATCTCCAAAATACTAGGTGATGGTAATGCAAAAATAGATATCCCGCTTGGGATTGAATGGTCAAGTATACATGGGATACGTTTTAAGGGAGGAGCTGGATTTGAAGTAAGCCTTCATCCTCACATTACTCTTGGGCCCATTTCAATTCCTGAATTGCAGCTTGCCATAAAAGCAGAAATTGACAATCCTCCCAAAATACGTTTGGATGTTGGTGTAGGTATTGCAGGAGACCTGGGTCCGCTGCAATTCGTGGTTCAGGGAATTGGGATGAGTCTGGATATGGTAATAAAAGACGATGGAAATGCCGGGCCTTTCGATATTGACCTCGGATTCAAACCTCCCAACGGAATTGGTCTGTCAATTGATGCTTCTGCCGTTAAGGGCGGCGGATACCTGTATTTTGATTTTGATAAGGAGGAATATGCAGGTGCACTGGAATTAACAGTTCAGGATACAATCTCACTTAAGGCAATTGGCATATTGAATACCAAAATGCCCGACGGTTCAAAAGGATTTTCACTTTTTATTCTTGTAACTGCTGAATTTTCACCCATTCAGCTGGGCTATGGATTCACTTTGCTGGGCGTTGGCGGATTACTGGGCTTAAACCGTACTGTTATAGTTGAAAAGCTGCGATCGGGTGTAAAGGATAACTCAATCAAAAGTATCATGTTCCCTGAAGATATTATCGCTAATATTGTGCGCATTCTCAGCGATATAAAGCAGGTTTTTCCTCCATACCAGGGTCATTTTATAATCGGCCCCATGGGAAAAATCGGTTGGGGAACACCTACTATTATTTCACTGGAATTAGGTATTCTCATTGAAGTACCTGATCCCTTAATTGCTATTCTTGGGGTGTTAAAATCTGTACTGCCCGAGGAAAAAGCGCCCATATTAAAAATGCAGGTGAACTTTCTTGGACTCATTGATTTTGAAAAGAAAGAGATCTCGTTTGATGCCAGTCTTTACGATTCTAAATTATTGGTGTTTACCCTGACGGGTGATATGGCGCTACGTATTAACTGGGGTAAACAATCATT
>DASQZP010000868.1:0-5266 GCA_035638655.1 Bacteroidales bacterium | reverse complement strand
GATATAGATCAGCCCATAACCCCAAATCTACATGGCTGTTCCAGTCTCCGTTTTCAGGATTGTAAAAATCTACCAGAACCGGGTTTTTTGCAAGTGTTGCAAGGGTGAGAGGTGTAATAAATTCGCGCGCTAACGGGGTCATGACAACCTTAACCTGAGCCCCTTTTTTGACAAGCATCCTGATAAGAATAGCAGCCTTGTAAGCTGCTATACTTCCTGTTATACCAAGTAATATATTCTTTCCTTTCAGCATCAGTCAGGATACTTGATGAATCAATTAGCTGTTTTCCTGATTTTCTTTGTCAGGGTTTCTAAAGTAAACCTCATCATCCAGAAATTCTTCAACGGAAATTAATGAAGGTTTTGGCAGACGCTCATAATACCGGGAAATTTCAATCTGCTCACGGTTCTCAAATACTTCTTCAAGATTATCCGTGTAATTGGCAAATTCTTCAAGTTTCCGGTTCAGTTCCTGCTTCATTTCAACACTGATCTGATTTGCTCTTTTTGATAAGATGATAACAGATTCATACAAATTACCGGTTTTACCGTCAATCTTGTCGAGATCACGTGTAATGGTAGTGGGTGATGCTTTTGATTTTTTGTAATCCATCGTAACAAAAATATTTAGGTGTATTTTAAACTTAACTTAATTCAAATAATTTGAGGCTGCATTATATATTTGTTTTACCTCATCGTTATACGGACTGTCAGGAAACTCTGAAACAAAGGAATAATACTCATCCATGGTAGCCTGAAAACGTTCTTTCTGTTTGCTCGTAACACTGTTATCAGCAAGCAAATAGTTTGATTTAAGGATCAGGAACATGATCTCTTCCCTGTATTTGGTATCAGGATATTCATTTAAACTATTCCTGAGTGCAATGATTGAGGATTTATAATCCCCCAGGTTATAATATAGTTTTGCACTCATGTATGACTTGTTAATCAGTTTGTTTCTGAGTTCTTCAATGAGTTTCATGCAATCGGGAACATGCTTGCTGTTTGGATATTTCACCATAAAAAGCTGAAAAGACTGGATGGCTTTGTATGTATTGGTCTGATCCAGTTCAGGTCTGGGAGAAGTAAGGTAAAAGCAGTAAGCTCCCATGTATTCCGCTTCCTCAGAAAATTTATCTTTTGGGAAATCTTTGGTGAACTCTTTGAAATAATGCCCGGCAAGGATATAGTCCCGCTGTTTATAGTAACTTACAGCATGATAATAACTAATAGTATCTGCCTGCGCGGTTCCCCTGGTATAAGGGATCAACTGTTCAAAAAGTGTGGAAGCACGCGCATAATCGCCATCTTTGTAATATTCCATTGCCTTGTCATACTTAAGAGTGGCATTGCTGCTTTTGAGCACCTTTTCGTACTCACTGCATGAACTGAAAAGGGTTATTAGGAAAATAACCAGTACTGTAATTTGACCTGTCTTCATCATATTTTTAAACATCGTGCAAAAATACACTATCTGTTTAAATATTAAAAACTAATTACTAATATTTTGCAATGAAAAACGGTCGTTTATTAAATTTTATTTTCCATTTGCCAGATTTTTAAAAAAACGTACTTTTGTCACAGCGGAATATTAACCAAAATTATAAAAAAGTGGATATATTCGATAAAATTAAACAGAATAAAGGCCCGCTGGGTCAATATCAGCAAGATGCTCATGGTTATTTTATATTTCCAAAGCTCGAGGGAGAGATTCAATCCCACATGAAATTCAGAGGAAAAGAGGTTTTAACATGGAGTTTGAATAATTATATTGGACTGGCCAACCACCCTGAAGTCCGTAAGGTTGATGCTGAGGCAGCCAGGGAGTGGGGATTGGGATATCCGATGGGAGCACGGATGATGTCAGGACAAACAAGCAAGCACGAAGAACTTGAGGAACAACTTGCCGAATTTGTTGGTAAGGAAGATGCTTACCTGCTGAATTTTGGCTACCAGGGGATGGTATCCATTATTGATTCATTGCTTGGGCGGAATGATGTAGTTGTTTATGACTCAGAATCTCATGCCTGTATTCTGGATGGTCTCCGTATGCATATGGGAAAACGTTATGTATTTCCTCATAATAATATAGATAATCTTGAGAAAGAATTGCAGCGGGCCGTCAATCTGACTGAGAAGTCAGGAGGTGGTATACTTGTGATTACTGAAGGTGTATTTGGTATGTCCGGTGATCTGGGTAAACTGGATAAAATAGTAGCATTAAAAGAGAAATTTAATTTCAGGTTACTTGTTGATGATGCTCACGGGTTTGGTACAATGGGTAAAACAGGCGCCGGAACGGGTGAGCATTTTGGTGTGCAGGATGGTGTCGATCTGTACTTTAGTACGTTTGCCAAGGCTATGGGCAGTATTGGTGCCTTTGTTGCCGGTAAAGAAAATATAATTGACTTCCTTCGCTATAATATGCGTTCACAGATTTTTGCCAAGTCATTGCCTATGCCACTTGTAATTGGTGCCATGAAACGTCTTGAATTGCTTAAATCCCAGCCCGAACTCAGGGAAAATCTCTGGAAGGTAGTGAATGCGCTTCAAAAAGGTTTGCGAGACAAAGGATTTAACCTTGGAAATACTGAATCACCTGTAACGCCGGTATTCCTGTCGGGAACAGTCCCTGAGGCCACCAATATTATTTTTGACCTGCGGGAGAACTATGGTATCTTCTGTTCGATCGTTGTATATCCTGTTGTACCAAAAGGAGTTATCATGATCAGAGTAATACCTACTGCAGTACATTCACTGGAAGATGTAGATTATACTATCAAATCATTTGCTGAAGTCCTGCAAAAACTGAAAGACGGGAAGTATCAGAGCGAAAGGATAGTCAGTATCTGAGATAATACAATTATAAGTGAATAAATTATAAAAAAAACCGGTGATTTCACCGGTTTTTTTATAGGGTATGATTGATATCAGAAGAATTTAGAGATTTTTTTCACCCAGGTACCGTTCAGCATCGATTGCTGCACGGCAACCTGTACCAGCTGCAGTAACTGCTTGCCGGTATTGGGAATCCATCACATCACCACAGGCAAAAACACCGGGTATATTTGTTTTTGAGGTGTCTGATTTAATTTTAATATAACCAACTTCATCTGTCTCAAGATAATCGCGGAAAATATCAGAGTTTGGTTTGTGTCCGATGGCAACAAAGAAACCGGAAATATCAAGCCTCTTTTCATTGCCGTCTTTATCAGTCAGGATCACTCCGTCAACTACTTTGTCTCCTACAATCTCTTTCGTTACATGCTCGAACAATACTTCGATATTGGGTTTGTCAAATACCCTTTTCTGCATAACCTTGGAGGCTCTGAGGTAGTTCTTCCGGACAATAAGGTACACTTTACTGCAAATCCCTGCAAGATAAAGTGCTTCTTCTGCAGCTGTATCCCCGCCGCCTACTACTGCAACATCTTTACCTTTGTAAAAGAAACCATCACAGGTTGCACATGCAGAAACTCCATAACCACTGAATTTTTTTTCAGATTCCAGTCCAAGGTACTTGGCAGTTGCACCGGTTGCAATAATAACAGCATCAGCATAAATCACCTTGTTATCATCAACAATAACCTTGTGCGGCGACTGGTTAAAATCGACTGCTGTAGCCCAGCCATAGCGAATGTCGGTGCCAAAACGTTCAGCCTGCTTTTTAAAATCATCCATCATTTCTGGTCCCTTAATTCCTTCAGGATAGCCTGGATAGTTCTCTACATCAGTGGTAGTTGTCAACTGTCCTCCTGGTTGCAGGCCTTCATAAAGCACCGGAGAAAGATTGGCACGGGCTGCATAAATGGCGGCTGTATAACCAGCAGGCCCGGAGCCAATGATCAAACATTTAATTCGTTCGGTTTCCTGACCTTCTTCCTGGGGGGAGACCTTTTCTCCCTCCATATTTCCCATTTTTTTAAATAAACTCATTGTATACTAAATTTTAAAGTTATATGCTTCATCATTTTAAAAATCTCTTCAGGACAATAAATGTTCCAATATATAAAAACTGCAATTTTTTCAGCCTGGTAGAATGTAAAGTAACACTATTTTATTAAAATATCTCTTTGCCAAAGTAAAAAACACCTTTCAACTCCCGGTTAACTGTTGATTGGAGTTATTTTTAGTTGCGTGTTTTGGCACGATTATCCAATATTTTGAAGTATTAATAAAAAAGTGAATTAATTCTATTGTTTAACATATTTAAATCAAAACATTATTAATAAAATTTCGTTAATATTATAAACGATAAACGACACTGATACAGTAAGATTAATGTTATTGTTTGAAGTTGTTTTTCGAAGTAAACAGAGCCGTATTTTTTTAACATTATAAAACCGAAGCCATGAGAATCAGAAGAAGAAAATCAGACAGAATTAAAGAAGAATTAAAGAAGCGTATAGCGAGGTCGAAGGATGCGTTTGAAGAGCTTGATGCAAAAGGGCTTGAAAGAACGTGGCGTGATCTTAATGATGTTTACGTATTCTTCTAAACGGCAATATTCGTGAACAAAGCAGCTAAAAATCTGCTAAGAATTTCCTACATAGAGTCTGTCAATAAACTCAAGTGTCTGAATCAAAATGTTCGAATAACGCAGTTATCGGACATTATGAACAGACACTATATACATTTGCCGAAAGGCCGGTGTTTGATTCGAGGTCGTTATGTCTCTGAATAATGATGCAGGGATGTTTTGGCCTTTTTTATGATCTTCTGATTTCTTTTCATTATTATATTCTGTGATAATACTTGTTAAAGTATTTTGAGTATTATAAAATAATATCACCCTCAAAAACAAAATTAGCAGGACCTTCAAGCCATATCTCCCTGATGAGCTGATCATTTATTTTTTCAAAACTAACCCGTAGATCACCTCCCTGAGTGTGGACAGAAAATGAATTTGTGTCAGTTTTGAGTTTCAAACCTGCACAAATGGCAGACGCCACCGAACCGGTTCCGCATGAAAGTGTTTCATCTTCAACACCTCTTTCATAGGTTCGGATATTAAAGCTTTCTTCATTGATCAGTTCTATAAAGTTTACATTGGTGCCTTCTTTACTAAATCGTTCATTATACCTGATATTTCTTCCAAGGTTATAAACATCAAGGTCTTCTGTCTTTTCAACGAAAGTGACGTAATGCGGTGAACCTGTATTAAGATAGAAATAGTTGCCACTGGTTTCAATGCCTTCCACATTGGTCATTTTTAACTTGATCCATTCTGGTGCAGAAAGAATAGCTTCATGTTGTCCGTCAACGG
>DASQZP010000867.1:0-4321 GCA_035638655.1 Bacteroidales bacterium | reverse complement strand
ACCTGGAATTGCCCCGAGAGCCTTCGGGGCAGGGACACATTATGCTTGCAAATATCTCTCCTTCAGTCTGTTTATGATATTTGGATAAATTTTGAGATTTTCAATATATCTTCGGCTTTTCATCCTCTTAATATGTTTTTCTATCCTCCTGGCCTGATTACGGTTTACACAGGAAATTTCAAGAAAGACTTGCCAATCTTTGGTCCGGGATGTAGAAGAACCCTTAAATTTACCTGAATTATGCCACTCCAGTCTTTGGGAAACATTTTCTGTTTCGCCAATATAATACGAATCCAGCTTTTTGCTATAAAGTATATAACAACAATAAGAAACCATTAAATCTTTTTTACTGAATTAATATTAACGAAATTTCGGGAAAAATCTCTTGTAATTCAACTTTGTGCTGATAAAAACATAAGGAATGAAAAAACCGAAAATAAAAAGCAGCATTTAGGTGGGGATACATAAATAATAACAAAAAAGCCGAAATTTCTTACGGCCTTTTAGGGTTGTGGTGCCACCTGGAATTGCCCCGAAAGCCTTCGGGGCAGGGACACACACAAAACTTTAAAATGGAATATAATAACAAAAAAGCCGAAATTTCTTCCGGCCTTTTAGGGTTGTGGTGCCACCTGGAATTGCCCCGAAAGCCTTCGGGGCAGGGACACACAAAACATTAAAATACAATATAATAACAACAAAAGCCGAAATTTCTTCCGGCTTTTTAAGGTTGTGGTGCCACCTGGAATTGAACCAGGGACACACGGATTTTCAGTCCGTTGCTCTACCAACTGAGCTATGGCACCCTGTTGAATTGAGCTGCAAATCTAAAATAAATATTCCGGTTTTTAAAATCTTTTTTTGAAAACAGCATTAGAAAATCATTTATTTAAAACAATTATAAATTACGCGAACGGCTCTGAAAATGCGCTGTACAGACATAATCCTCTCGCAGCAAAATGATTATAACCGAGAACTAATGACATAATTATCTTCCTTTTGATCATATTTGAATTCATAATATTTTTCATACTCCCCAATCTTTTTCTTGAGGGTAAATTAAATGATACATTCAAACAACAGGATAGATAATTTTCTCTATAAATGCATACCTAAAAAGTGTAGGAATTGTAAACTTTTATGTGACTTGCCTAATCCTTTGTTGTATTGATAAGTTTT
Organism: Bacteroidales bacterium; assembly: GCA_035638655.1. Classification (GTDB taxonomy): domain Bacteria; phylum Bacteroidota; class Bacteroidia; order Bacteroidales; family DASQZP01; genus DASQZP01. The sequence goes on along the minus strand of DASQZP010000867.1, from coordinate 3,142 downwards.
AAGGTATGCTATAAATTTATAATTAGAGAAGCAGCTATATAGTATAATGCAGATAATTAAACATTAAAACAAATACTAATTAATTTAATTCTACCACTATGAAAACATTAGGATGGATTTCGGTTATTTTACTTTTCATGATAGGTTTAAGCAGTTGTGAAAAAAATGAGGTAAATAATTTACTTGATACTCAAAATATTGAAAGTCAGAATTTCCAGGTATTGAATCAGGGGCATCAGAATGCTATAGCCACTGGTTCTGTAGAGGTTTTATGGAAAGGTGGGGGCAAAGGAAAGGATATGGGAAACCAACCTGACAGCATTCGGGCATTTTTTGAATTTAATGCGCATGAAGGAAATTCTCACAATGCAGCTAAAGGAAATATATACTTCCGGGTTACAAATCCGGATTTAACTCCGCACCGGGAAATCATGGCTGAAATAACAGGAGTTCAAATCATAGGGGAGAAGGCCTGGTTTGTGGCAGTAGTGGTTTCAGATTCAAAAGGATGTGGAGGAAACGATCAGGGTGGACATGAATCCGGGTGTTCCGGGTCTGATAACCATGAAGGGGGGATGGATGGAGTTGATCCTCATGACGGTGGATGTACCGATAGCGGCAGTGATGAGGGAGGATGCTCGGATGGAGAGGAACACGATTCAGAAGAGGGAGGTGGTTCGCCCGGTGGAGATATGGGCAATCCTGCAAGTGGGAAAAATTGCAGAATCGGACAGGTTATTGCTGTTAAGGTTCATGATGCGGGTACACCAGGCATATATGATGGTATCACATGGAAATGGTTCAATCCTGATGCATCATTAATTCCGTCAATTGACAATATTGATAACTGGCCACATTTGTGCAAGAAAACTATAATCGGAGGTAATCTTGTGGTTCATAATAAGTAACTGCTTTAAATCCAATTTAGAGCTTGCGTCGGGAAAACAGATATAAAATTCAAAAATGACAGGTTACGTCATCTTATAAGTGTAAAGGTGAGATAGTAAGCTAAATATTATTCTTTTAGAAATTTATTAACTTTTCACTCCTAATTATCTGTGTTAATGGAATTGCCCCATTGTCTCTAAAAACCTTTTTTAATATTTCTATATCAAAAATCTTATTCCTATCTTTATCCGGATGCATTTATCAGCCATAATTTTGGATACTACTAACACATTGACTATGAAAAACTACTTACTAATCTTCCTGTTATTTCTTGTTTCCTGCTCATCCAACAACAACCCACCACTTTATAAAGATGCCAGTCAGCCTGTTGAAAAACGGGTGAATGACTTGCTTAACAGAATGACTCTTGAGGAAAAAGTTGCCCAGCTACAGGGTTACCGCTCTTATGATACGACAGCTTTTGATGCTGACGGAAGTTTTGTTGGTGTTCAGGACACTGCAATATTATATCATGGCGTTGGTTCTTTCAGGGCTGCAGGATGGCAACAGAGCCAGACCTTCCTTTACCGTGCAAAATGTATCAACGGACTTCAGCACTACATGATTGAGAAAACACGTCTGGGAATTCCTGTATTCATCATGGGCGAAGGGCTGCATGGTTATATGGCGGACAAGGCCACCAGCTTTCCGCAGGCCATCGCACTCGGCAGTACCTGGGATACTACCCTGATAGAGAAAGTATTCACTGCCGCCGCATTGGAGGCCAGTGCCAGGGGGACCCGTCAGGTTCTTTCGCCTGTACTTGATCTGGCCCGCGATCCGCGTTGGGGGCGTACAGAAGAATGTTACAGTGAAGATCCCTACCTTACAGCCCGTCTGGCAGTTGCTGCTGTGCATGGGTTTCAGGGACGGGGCAACACCATCGATAACCACCATGTGGCAGTCAATCTGAAGCATTTTGCGGGTCATGGTCAGCCGGAGGGGGGAAGGAACATTGCACCGGTCAATTTTTCTGAAAGATATTTCCGGTCTACCCATTTATATCCCTTTGAAAGAGCCATTAAAGAAGGCAATGCACAGGGCATCATGGCTTCTTATAATGAATGGGATGGGATTCCCAACCATGTCAATCATAAATTGCTGACGGATATTCTCCGGAACGAATGGGGATTCAACGGTATGGTGATGAGCGACGGCGGCGGTCTGGATGTGACGGTGAACCAGCATCATGCAGCAAAAGATTCTGCAGAATCCGGCATTCTCTCGATTAAAGCCGGTGTGGATTACGATCTGGGAAGCAGTGGTGCTTTTGTACACCTGGCCGACCAGGTAAAGAACGGAAAAGTATCTGAAGCCGTTATTGACCGTGCGGTACGCGATGTGCTGCGGATGAAATTTACCTGCGGCTTGTTTGAAAATCCTTATCCTGACCTGGCAAACCTGGAAAAGGTAACCAACAGTCCGGAGCATAAGGCACTGGCACGCAAGGCAGCACATGAAGCCATGGTGCTGCTGAAGAATGACAATCAAATACTTCCTTTTGATGCAGAGAAAATCAACACACTGGCAGTGATCGGTCCAAATGCTTCGCAGGTTCACCTGGGCGGTTATTCACATTTTCCCCATCAGGGCATCAGTGTGCTGGAGGGTATGAAGGAGTTTGCCAACGGAAAATTCAATGTGGTTTATGCCGAAGGTTGTAAACTAACGCTGAACAAGGAATGTCACTGGAAGGTAAACGAGAATCCCATTCTGAATGATCCGGCAGATGACCGCAGATTAATCAGCGAAGCTGTTAAGGTTGCCGACAGAAGTGATGCAGTGTTGCTGGTACTGGGCGAGAATGAACTGATCTGCCGCGAAGCCTGGAGCGATACCCACCTGGGTGACCGCGATGACCTTAACCTGGTGGGCATGCAAAACGAACTGGCCGAAGCTGTTCTTAAAACCGGGAAACCGGTGGTGGTGTTGCTGATCAACGGTCGTCCCATCACTATCAATAAACTTGCTGAGGAAGCACCGGCTATTATCGAGGGATGGTATCTTGGACAGGAAACAGGCCGGGCAGTGGCCGATGTGCTGTTTGGTAAGGTAAATCCTTCCGGAAAGCTGGCCGTAACCATTCCCCGCTCTGTGGGTCAGTTGCCTTGTTATTATGACCATAAGCCTTCCCGCTTCAGGAAATACGTGCTGGCCAACTCTTCTCCGTTGTTCCCTTTCGGGTATGGACTCA
>DASQZP010000866.1:0-2023 GCA_035638655.1 Bacteroidales bacterium | reverse complement strand
ATTTCAGACCCGTCAACCTGCAGGGATATCGATTTGACCTCAATGTCATCCGTCACTTTAAAATCAATATCGATAGAGGTAACTGCGTCATTTGTCTGGAGCTCGTATCCGTCCGGTGGAAAGTTAATGGTTACTTGCGGTGCTGTTTCATCGTTTCCTGGAGCTACCTTTGTAATTGGGTCGATGTAGTTTTGCTCGCATGCATTGAACAATATAAAAGCCAATGCAAAAGATAATAGTTTGATGTATGTTTTCATTTCATCGTTTTTTATTGGTTTCCTTCTGCTAATTGTGGTAATGTAGCTACCTGAGCTGCGGGGTATGGCAAATAGGCTTTGTCCATTGTAAATGTCCTGTCAATTTCCTTTCCTTCAGACTTACTATAATTAGAAAAGCTCAGTGCTTCAGTATTCTTGGTCCGCACCATATCAAAGAACCGGATACCCCATTCAGTACCCAATTCGGCAAATTTTTCATCAAGCACCTGTTTTGTTGTCACACCACTCAGGTTACCTAATCCTGCCCGTGCACGCACCAAATTCACTGCTTCATCAGCAGTCATGCCAATGCTACTGGTTGCACCTCTTGTCAATGCTTCTGCATACATTAACAACATTTCAGAATACCTTATTACGATTAGATTCTTATTGCTTCCTGGTGCAGTTCTTTCTTCTATCAACTCTGTTGATGGTTGGATAAACTTACCAGCTCCCCAAAATTTACGCGGGTTGTCGATGAATTCATCACCCTCCCGGTTGAAGTTGTTGATCCATGACGGTAAAGGACCCCAATCGTTTGTCATTTTTGTCATTCCGGCGGGTGTCCATACAACAGTAGTCTCAAGCCTCTCTTTTTCACTCCTGTCAAGCATAAACTTGATATACTTTTCGGTGGGTTCGTAAAATCCCCAGCCACCACCGGCACCTGTTCTAACCGGATTCCATGCGATCCCGTAAGGAGCGAACAAATGATTAAACTGATCCCCCTGCCCTTGTCCAAAGTCGGAAAACTGAAACTCCAGTATATTCTCATCATTCAATTTTCCCGCAGTCTTAAACAGATGGTAAAAATCTGAAGATAACTGAAATTTATTGGGACTAATTATTGCAGAAGTAGCGTCAACAACTCCCTGATAATTTTCCATTTCCTGGTAAGCCATTGCCTGAATGGCATAGGCAGTAAATTGTGTAATTCCTCCTTTAACATCAGCACGCTCATTAGGTCTGACTGCTGGTAAATTTGGGATTACTTCATCCATTTCATCCACGATGTACTGCATCACTTCTCCTTTATTGCTAACCGGTGTACTCTGAATATTATCCAACTGGTCGATAACAATACAACCCCCAAAGGTCTTGGCCAGTGTGAGGTATTCCCAGGCCCGTATTACCCGGCATTCGGCGATGTATTGATCAGCCAGGGCATCGTTATTTGCAGCAGGCCGGTATTTGTTAATTTCGTCCATTTCGGAGAAAACATTCACGATGGCATCATACTGGTGTTGCCAAAATCCATTAATGTTCCAATGACTGGCCTGATAGCTAAATGCATCCTGCTCCCACATTGGAGCCTGGTCTCCGGCTACATAAACATCATCACCACGTATACTGTATGTTATAGCTCCATCCCAGGTTTGGTCATAAAATCTGTAATAGGCCCCGAGGAGTGGAAGGATCATATTTTCTCCTTTTGAATAATCTACATCACTTGTAAAGGCTTCATCTTCAAAAGGAGCGTTCAGTTTCTCGGTACATCCAAATACCGTCATCATTAACAGCCCAATAATAAAGACGGGCATGTATATGTTGAATATCTTTTTTAATTTCATCATTTTGGAATTTAGAATTTAAGATTAAGGCCTACTGTATAAATTGCCGGAACCGGATAAAACTGGCGGTCAATTCCGTTGGGAACTTCCGGACTAAACCCATTATATTTAAACAAAGTCAGCGGTTTTTCTGCTGTTACATAGATTTTTGCATCTGGCGCTCCGGGTCCAAATAAATTTGACCCTTTAATATTA
>DASQZP010000865.1:0-2142 GCA_035638655.1 Bacteroidales bacterium | reverse complement strand
TGGGATCCGAACTTGAATTAATAAACTTCCGTATATGAGAAGTAGTTTGTTATAAATTGATAATAATATGTCTCAAATTGTCATAAAATATGACTTAGTCTTCTTTTCATATTTATTATTGTCAAACCCACTAAAAAAACTGTTATAATTATTTATGATAAAACTTATTTTATTATTATTATCTATTTCTTACTTTTACCATGCCAATTGGTTCATGAAACAAGGTACTCAAAAAGCAACTGATACAAAACATAATTTATGGACCTTTGGACAATTAAGCTATACACATAAGCAGGAATTCAATTAACATGGGTATGCAGATGACTTTGAATCAACAAAATATAAAAAATATAGTATTGGCCACTTTGCTACTTATCACATTTCTTTTTGTAAGTCACAAACTACTAAATATACGTACAGAAGCACTTATAAAAGAAAAATATACCCAAGTTGCCAATGAGATACAATTTATGACCAAATCTTATATTGATGCAAAAAAAGAGTCAATCCTATTTATAGCACTATCATTAGCCAATGATCCAAGATATATCGATGCTATTGCCTCATCAAATAATATAAATTTCAAACTGGATAACTTTATAGAAAACTTACAGCGTAATAGCAAGTATAAAAATGTATGGATTCAAGTTTCTGATAGTAAAGGTATAAGTCTCTATAGAAGTTGGACAGATAAACATGGGGATGATCTAACTAAAGTACGTAAAGGGATTGTTCAAATGATTCGTGATCCCAAAATAAGATCAACCGTTAGTACAGGTCTTTTTGATATGACTTTCAAAGCTATGGTTCCGATATTTAAAGATGACAAATTTATGGGTACAATTGAAGTAATTTCAAAATTCAATTCTATTGCTATGCAATTACTCAATAATGGATTTGAACTTGTTTTACTTGTTGATAAAACATATAAGAATCAGATCCAAAAACCTTTTACAAAAATGTTTTTGGATGATTATTATATTGCTAATTTAAATGCTTCAGAGGCAAATCAAAACTATATTAAAAACTTTGGCATTGAAAAACTCATTCATGATCAAAATGCATATATTATTGATCGCGAAAACAATACATTTATAACCAAATATATACAAAAAGATATAAACGGTAATAATATGGGATATTTTATTTTATTCCATCCTTTAGACAAGATTGATTTAAATCACATTTACTTATTTCACAATGCGATCTTGTTTTTTATCTCCTTGGTGCTTATTGGTATCTATTTAGTGTTGCAATTGATCAGCTCAAAACATAATAAAGAAAAAATTGATTTAAAAAATAAACTTTTATCCAAAGAGGTAGACGAGAAAAATACTAAATTAGAAGAACAACATAACTTTTTACAGAATGTGATCAATGGTATAGATCAATCGGTAATGGTTATCGATAAAGAGTATAATGTTTTATTAGCAAATGATGCAGCCAAACACTTTAGTGATAAACACATCTTAAAAGATTTATCACAATCCAAATGCTATGAATTGTTGCATCATCAGAATCATCCATGTGATGATGATCAGAATCAATGTCCACTTGAAGATACTTTTGTTAGAGGAAAAAGTATTCAAAGAATTCACAAGCATATCACAGCTTCAGGAGAAGAAAACTTTATTGAATTAACAACTACACCACTATACAATAAGAACAATGAAATGTATGCAGTCGTAGAGTTAGGTCATAATATTACAGAACATTTAAAAACACAAAAAGTACTTGAAAAACAAAAAAATGAACTAGATTATCGAGCACATTATGATGCTTTGACATCACTTCCAAATAGAGTACTGTTTTTAGACCGATTAAACCATTCGATGCAGATTGCTAAACGTGATAACAATCAAGTTGCGTTAGTTTTTATTGATTTAGACCATTTTAAAGAGATCAATGACTCTATAGGACATCATGCAGGGGATTATATTCTTAAAGAGTGTGCAAGAAGATTACAAAGTATGTTAAGAAGCATTGATACCGTATCAAGATTCGGTGGTGATGAGTTTACAGTTATTCTAGAAAAAATGGACAATGAAAATGAGATTGTGGATATAGTTTTGCATATCATCAACAAACTGAAGGAACCTTACTTATATGAACATAGAAAACTGTATTGTGGTGCCAGTGTAG
>DASQZP010000864.1:0-2176 GCA_035638655.1 Bacteroidales bacterium | reverse complement strand
CGGTAAGTGCGTGAATTTTTTCTGCAATCAGCTTCAAACCTTCTGGACCATGATATACAGCAAATAACCCGGCCATTGAAGCGAGTAAGGCTTGTGCGGTACATATATTTGAAGTAGCTCTTTCTCTTTTGATATGCTGTTCGCGGGTCTGGAGGGCCATACGCAGCGCAGGGTTACCCTGGGAGTCGACGCTTACCCCAATAATTCTTCCCGGAAGAGCACGTTTAAATTTTTCGCGGGTCGCAAAATATGCGGCATGTGGTCCGCCAAATCCCATTGGCACACCAAACCGCTGTGTGGATCCGACAACAACATCGGCACCCCATTCCCCCGGAGGGGAAAGCAATACGAGACTCATCAGGTCGGCAGCCACAGCCACAGTAATATCCTGTTTATGCATCTCTTCCACAAAAGATTCGTAGTCATTCACCTGTCCGTACAGATCAGGATACTGAACCAGGGCACCAAAAAATTCCTGAGTAGGTTTAAATGAGCGGTAGTCACCAACCACTATTTCAATATTCAGTGGAACCGATCTGGTATTGATAACATCCAGTGTTTGCGGAAATATTTTTTCATCGATAAAGAACTTATTAACATTACGTTTCACCTGGTCCCGTGACCTGCTATTATGCTGCATGATCATGGCTTCAGCAGAGGCTGTTGCTTCATCAAGCAATGAAGCATTGGCCAGTTCCATGCCTGTGAGCTCAGTTACCAGGGTCTGAAAATTAAGAAGCGCCTCCAGTCGTCCTTGTGAAATCTCAGCCTGATATGGAGTATAGGAAGTATACCAGCTTGGATTTTCAAATACATTTCTCAAAATCACTGATGGGAGAATGGTATCATAATACCCCATTCCAATATAGGATTTGAATACTTTGTTCTTGGAAGCTATCTTCCAGATGTTTTTGAGATACTCATGCTCATTAACCGGGTCAGAGGTTTCGAGCGGTGTTTTCAACCGGATTGAAGGAGGAACTGTTTTATCCAGTAACTCGTCCATTGAGGCAACACCAATTTTATTGAGCATGTGGCCAATTTCGTGTGTACGGGGACCATTATGACGGTAAACAAATTGATCAACTGACATTCTGTAAATGATTATGTTAGCGAAAGAATAATAAAAAAACAACCAACTGACGTGTTTGCTTTAAGCTGCAAATGTAATCAGTTGAAAAATGATTTAAAACATTCAAATTATGTTTAATAATAGATTATGTAAGGAAAGGGTTTGAAGTCCTTTCTTTACCAATTGTTGAAGGCGATTGATGTCCAGGGTATATCCTGACTTCATCCGCGAGATTCATAATTTTGCCGGTAATACTGCTTATCAATGTTTCATAGCTTCCTCCTGGCAGGTCAGTTCGGCCAATGCTCCCATTGAACAAGGCGTCACCAGTTATACATATTTTATCCTGTTCACTGTAAAAAGCCAGGCTACCGGGTGAATGGCCGGGAACTTCAAAGACATCCAGTGTATTATTCCCGAATTTTATTTTATCCCCCTCTTTCAGGTGATTCCCAGGTGCCGGCGGTACCTGTATCACCAATCCGAACATGCTGCCCTGTTGAACAGCCTGTTCAATCAAAAAATCATCTTCACGACAAGATTCCGGAGAGATATTATATTTTTCCTGAATAAACCGGTTCCCCATTAAATGGTCTATATGGCAGTGTGTATTGAGGAGTCTGACAGGCTTTAATCCCTCCTTTTCAATGGCCGATACAAGTATTTCCTGTTCCCTGTTATCCTGGCAGGCAGCATCAATAATCACACACTCACCGGTCTCATCATATAAAAGATAAGTATTTACCTGAAAAGGATTGAAAGTGAAAGTTTTGATCTGGATCATTATCAAAAATTTAAGTTATAAATCTAATTTTTACCTTTCAATAAGGGAACAAAAACAAAAGAACCATGTTCAGATTTCTCATACTCATTATCTCCGGTTTTATCCACCACCGTCATGACCTGATGACTGGTTGATCCAACGGGTGCAACAAGTCGGCCCCCCACTTTAAGCTGTTGCAACAGGGTATCAGGTATCTCAGGTGCCCCGGCAGTTATCAGTATTTTATCAAAAGGTCCGTATGAAGGAAGGCCTTCAAAACCATCTCCGTAAAAAAAACGTGGCACATATCCCATTTTAGGTAACAATTCCTGTACTTTCAA
>DASQZP010000863.1:0-2882 GCA_035638655.1 Bacteroidales bacterium | reverse complement strand
ATACACTTAATGACTTCACCATTTCAACTTATATTTATATTGATCCGGCAACTGATTTGTCTCATAATGGAAACTTTATCTGGACTTTTTCAAATTCAGATGATATTGTTAATCATCCGGACGGATGCATGTTTTTTTCTGCAAAAGATACCAGGTACGCCATTAGTCCGACAAACTGGTCTCAGGAGAAAGTAGTTGGTGTATCTTCTGAAAGCCCAAAAGGGGAATGGGTTCATTACACCATTACCCAGAAGGGAAATGTGGCTACAATTTATATCAATGGTATCAGCAAAGCTACGAATACCAACCTTGATTTATTTCCTTCTGCCCTGGGAGCCACTACCTTTAACTTTTTGGGAAAGTCAGCATACACCGGTGATAATTATCTCAGTAATACATTGTATTATGATTTCAGAGTTTATGACCAGGCTCTTTCAGCAGATTCAATAGCTGTCATGCAGTCGCAAAGAAAGTTTCTGGATACACTTATCTATAATGATATTGTCAATGCAGGTCTGGATAGTCTCCAGCTTGATGATACAGATTACGTTACTGAAGATATCAATCTACCGCAAACAGAAGGAAATATTTCCGTCTCCTGGCAATCCTCAAATCCTTCAATCATCAGCAATGACGGAATTGTGCAGAGACCTTCATTCAATTCTGATACAGCTTTTGTAACATTAACTGCAACACTGACCTGTAATTTTGTCACCAGTTCAAAATCATTCGAAGTCAGGGTGATCCCACATAGATCTGATAGTGCCAGTGTTGCTTCGGATTATGAGGATTTACATCTAAGCGGAAATCTTGATAATTTAAGATCAGATATAGTGCTTCCACTTACAGGTAATGAAGGATCAATAATATCCTGGTCCTCCGATCAGCCAGATTATATTAGCAATAACGGAGAGATTCTGGACCGGTTGCCGAAAGGGGAAGGAAAACTGAATGTTATCTTAACTGCAACTATTCACAAAGGGGATGTAGTAAAATACAAAACATTTGAAATCCACCTGGCTGAGGACGAAGGATTCAGTGGTTATCTTTTCGCCTATTTTACAGGTAATAGCGGCGATCAGGAAGCAATACGTTTCGCATTAAGTGATGATGGGCTTACTTACAATGCATTAAACAATAACAATCCGATACTGAATTCAGCAGATATCAGCAGAAAAGGCGGTGTAAGAGACCCCCATATTTTACGTGGCGTAGATGGAACCTTCTATATGGTCGCCACCGATATGGTTTCAGCAAATGGCTGGAGCTCCAATCGAGGCATTGTGATGTTAAGATCAGATGATTTGATCCACTGGACCTCTTCAACTGTCAATTTACCTGAAAGTTACCCGTCAGAATATGGTACTGTTACCAGGGTATGGGCGCCGGAAACTATTTATGATCCGGTCAATGATAAATATATGATATACTTCTCCATAAACAAAGGGGGAGGCGACTATGATAAGATCTATTATGCTTATGCCAACAGCAGTTTTACTGGCTTTGAGAAAGCACCCGCCTTACTCTTTGATCATAATGGATATTCCTCTATTGATGCAACTATTGTTCTCAAAGACGGAATTTACAATTTGTTTTTTAAGACAGAAGGTAACGGTAATGGAATTCAAAAGGCAATATCAACAAATCTGACTGGTCCCTATACATCAGAAAACCTGTATTTGCAGCCAAATAACAATGCTGTAGAGGGAGAATGTGTTTTCAGATTAATCAATTCAGATATCTGGTATATGATATATGATGTATACTCAAGTGGTTACTATGAGTTCACTCAAAGCACCGACCTGGAAAATTTTACGGTTGTAAATAATGCTTCATTTGACTTTACACCCCGCCATGGCACAATAATTCCAATTACAGCAGAGGAAAAAACAAGATTACAAACAAACACGATTGATTATTCCGGGGAAACGAGCACTTATAGTAATTTGGAAATTTATCCGGAAAATAGGAAAATTACTCAAAAAATGATAGCAGTCAATGGTCTCCATATTGACTGCAAAAAAAAAACACTAATTGATCTTTACAGTATTTCCGGAATTAAAATGAGAACACTGGAATTAGATGCAGGAATGAATTTCATTTCTGTTCCCGCGGGAGTTTATATTATAAGAAAAACTAATGAATAAAATAGTATTAAGATGCATCTGACTACACAACAAAGCAAAATGACTTTCCTATCTGTATTCATACTGATTCTCAGTTCCGGGTTTATGTTATCTGCTCAACCACAACTGAGTGTGGATATGAATAAAAAAGGGGTATCAATCAGTCCGACCCATTACGGCGTATTTTTCGAGGATATTAATCATGCTGCTGATGGCGGACTTTATGCCGAATTACTCAGAAACCGCTCCTTTGAAGATGGAGATACACCTGCCCCCTGGGCCTTGTCTAACATCGGCGGTGCCGTATCCACCATGTCAATAGAAACCGAAGGCTTACTGAATCAGTCGCAGAAAAAGGCTTTGAAAGTACAAATTACTGCTATTCCTAATGAAAGTTCCAGACCAAGAATTATTAACCGGGGATTTTGGGGGATTGATATTAAAAAAGGGGAAACTTATAAAGTTAGTTTTTATGCCAAATGCGATACTACTTTTAAAGGTGAAGTTACTGTATCCCTGGAAAGTATTATTTACCAACAATTTGCTAAAGTCACAATTACAGGAATAGATCAGGAATGGAAAAAATTCACCTGTGAGTTAAAGCCGGATGCTGATTATCAAAATGTTTTATTTGAATTAACACCCACTTCAAAAGGTACTGTATGGTTTGATGTTGTATCCATGTTTCCACCCACTTTTAAGAACCGAGAAAATGGTTTAAGACCTGATTTGGCCCGGAAAATTGCCGATTTGCAT
>DASQZP010000862.1:0-2366 GCA_035638655.1 Bacteroidales bacterium | reverse complement strand
TGAAAAAGTTGAATTGCAAAGTTATCAAATAGGGTAACTTTTACTATCTTTGTAAAGTATGAGAATAATAAAAGAATCAACATTAACTGAGTATTGCAAGCAGAGCAAGTACCAACAGGCAGAAGAGTCTGTAAAGGCTTGGATTTACGAGGTTAGGTTCTCGACATGGAACAATACAAATGAACTGAAGGCAAAATATGGTAATGCCAGTATTATAAGTTCAAAAAGAGTAGTGTTCAACATAAAGGGTAATGATTACCGCCTGATTGTTGACATAGAATATAAGTTGAAAATAGTCTTTGTTGTTTGGTTCGGAACTCATAAAGAATACGACAAAACAGACGCAAAAACAGTAAGTTATGAAAACTAAAATATTAAAGACAGAACAAGAATACAACGAAGCTTGTGACCGCATTTATACTTTGATTAATAGCAATGAAAATGCGATAGAACCCGACAGCCCGGAAGGTGAAGAAATGGAACTTTTATCATTGCTTATAGAAAAATACGAGCAGGAACATTATCCGGTAGAAGCACCAAACCCGATAGTAGCCATCAAGTTTAGAATGGAACAAATGAATTTAAAACAGACTGATGTAGCTCCATTGTTTGGAGGTAAAACCAGAGTATCAGAAGTATTGCAAGGTAAACGACCATTGACTTTAAAGATGATAACGTTACTAAACAGATATTTGGGGATACCTTTAGAATCATTGGTTGCCGGAAACAAAGAAGTAAAATTGGAACCGGAAAAAAGGGAGAAGCTTTTAAAAATAGAATCTATAAAGGAATACTTCTCAGGCTCAACGGCGGAAATGATTTAAATCCACGACCCATCACGTCCCACAGCAAATAAAACCCAGCCATTGAAGCGGCATTGCACCCTGTCTATTATTTGCTTCCGCTCTGGAAATAAACATAATCAAAAAATTATGTAAATTTGTAAAAAAGAGAACAAGACGATGCATACCATTAAATTAAAAATAAGTGACAAAGTCTATGATAAGTTTTTGTGGCTTTTAAGCAAGTTCGGCAAAGAGGAAGTTGAAATTGTAGATGCTGATGATTATGCGGAAAACAAAACTTATCTCGAAAAAGAACTGGATGAAATCAGAGAAGGCAATGCCAGTTTCCTCTCTTTGGAAGAATTTGAAGAAAAGCTGGATAATTCTATTCGTTCAAATGAAGATAAAGCTTAAAACTACTTTTTCAGATAGACTGGAAAGACAGGTAAGCTATATAGCCCGGGATTCTCCATCAAGAGCAAGAAAGTTTAAGAAAGATCTTATAAAACAAATCAGAGATCTTCCGGCAAATCCCTAATCATACAGAAAATCCATATATTTTACAGATAATACAATCAGAGATTTAATATTTAAAGGATATTGTATTGTTTTTAGAATTAATAAAGATGCAAATTCAATTGAAATTTTTGGTTTTACTAAATATCAGGAAAAACCAATAGATTAAGTTTTTATTCAAAAGATCAATTTCACCCACTGGCGCGGACTTCCACGTCCGTACTGCCATTCCCACAAACTATTATCTAAATCATAAGAATATAAAATCATATTTATTCTATATTTAGAATTTGTAAGCAATGTCAGTTTGGTTAAAATAAAAGCATGAAAGCTTCAGACTGCATGTCCGAGGCAGGTGGGGGATTATAAGTGGTACACTTTAAAATATCATTAACAATTAGCGAAGGCGTTTAGCATGAATAATATTGAATACAAGTAGTTCGTTATTTACAACCTTATAAAGAATAATATAATTTTTCTCAAAAACCGCTTGTCTGAATTGTTTCCTGGCAAACGCTTTATGACGGGAAACAGGGTTTTTATCGGGAAAAGCAGCAAGAGAAACAACAAATTCTTCAAGTCTTGTTACAAATTCAAGAGCTGTTTCAGGATAACCTTTCTTAGCAATATGAAATCCAATGTTGGAAATACTTCGTTGTGCGCGGGGCTTAATGATAACCTTCATCCCGCTAACTTTTTCCTTAGGTCATTAAAAAATTCTTTTGCTTCAATACCTCCTTCCTCTTTCTCCATTTCTTCTGCCAACAGTTCAATCTCTTCATCCATGGCAGGCCTTCCGGGTTTAATCCAATCTTCTTCTTTAAGAGGTGTTTGCTTATTTTTTTCATCGACAGATTCTACATATTCAATGGTACGAAGGAACCTGGCCAACTCCTTGCCTTTCTTTTTATCACCTATTTTTACTGAGAGCCACATAACCTTAGGTTTAATCATTCAAAATTACAAAAATAAAATGGCTTTGTCAATTAGATGAAAAGCAGGTAATATTAATAGAAGATAATTCACAGATGCTTTCTGTACCCAACTGGTGTGGACGTCCATGCC
>DASQZP010000861.1:0-2564 GCA_035638655.1 Bacteroidales bacterium | reverse complement strand
GGAAAATATTGCTGTTAGTACTATTACTGCCGGCGAACTCTTTTACGGGGCATTAAATAAAAAGGAACTCAGTCAGATTAAAAAGGATCTTAAAAACCTTACTATTATTGACATCGACAAAAAGACCTGTGATATATTTATGGCTATTATGGGCAAGTACGTTTTAAGCCACAAGCTGACTTTGCCTGATGGTTTTATTGCTGCTTCTGCAATAGCTAACGAAATCGACCTCTATACCCTGAACATTAAGGATTACAGGTATATTGATGGTTTAAGGCTTTACAAAAAATAAAGTGAAAAAAATTTTAATTGATTCGTAGATAAGGTAGTCCCATTAGGTACAGACAGCAGTTCGTCCAGAAGGGAAACGCCCAAAGAAATTACCGTTGAAGACAAGACCACCATGGAACAGGTAAGGTTAATTCAGCAGCTTGATGATGAAGATAAGCATGTTATCTTTAAAATGATTGATACCATGCTTACCAAAAACAAGTTTAAAGATTTCTTCCAGAAAAACGTTGCAGCTCTATGATTGAGAAAGAAGTGATATTTCCGGCAAGCAACACATTTGAACAAAACGTTACGGCAATGGCAGAACATTACAACGACTCTACCGAACCAGGACACGGTTTTTTCTTTGATTTCTCCAATACCCCGGAATACGAAAAACCTGTAATGGATTACCTTATTAAAAATTACGGCTGGAAGTACGATTACAATAAAACTTTTATCAGGAAGCCAGAATAAAAAAAGCCCGGCGGCTTTGCCAGGACTCTTTTATTTTATTCTCCACCACACGAAAGGATTCGTGCGGTAGCGGGGGGAAGGTTAATCCCGCAGTTGGATGATGAAGACAAGCATGTTATCTTTAAAATGATTGGTACCATGCTTACCAAGAAAAAATTTAAGGATTTCTTTAATAAAAATATTGCTGCTTATAAAGCAAAAAACCCCGGCAATGCCGAGGCCTTAAAATTATTTCTATTTTTAAATATCATTTTCCAAAATAGCTATCAATTTTAATTAATTCATTATTTTTTATTTCATATAATTTAAAAGGAGCAACAAATGTCCAAGCCTCACTTGAATCAGAATTTGATTTAGATAAACTATCAATTTGATTTAGCCTTTTATTTATTTTCAATTTACTCTTATCATAATATTGCCTCCCTAAAGATTCCTTATAATCAAAAATCGCAATTTCTTTCCCATAAACTGAAAATGAACCCTTCATTTCATAATATGATTTTCTTCCTTCTAATATTTCAGGGAAAAAAACATTAGCTTCTATAACCAGCATTGTATCTGCTGCTTTTTTATAGAAACTTAACGAATAACACACAGTCCTTCCAAAAGGATTTGGGATTGAATCTACTTTAATAATAAAATCCTTTAATGCTTTTCTTAACTCCACCGATGAAATTACAGAGGCCATTTCATTAATTTTCACAACTTTCTGTATATCCTTTCTGTCTTTTTCATCTCCTTTATTTCTATCTCCATTACAAGCTGCAAATAAAACAAGCAGGATTGCAATAATTGAAGTTATCTTTTTCATGGTATTACTTGTGATTTAAGGCTCCATAATAAAATCGTTTATAATCATTTCCAATATTTCTAATAAATGATATTTTATACTTTGAAATACTGTAAATGTTTTTGGAGTCTGGAAAGTATACAGCCATATAATAAGGTCTTGAACCAGCTATTTTATTACCCCAATCGCTTCCCGGGTAATATCCCCCACCGATTGCTGCTCCCATTGATGAACGTTCATGTTGCAGAAGAATATCTGGATGACTATGTAATGAAGCATTTACATTACTCAATCCAACAGTCTTTGCACTATTTACTGACTGATAAACAGCATTACCTTGGTCTTTGTTTGTCCATATAGCATATTTGGTATTTGAGTATCGTGCAAGCGCCCATTCTACATTGGTATTATCTGAAGCAAATTTAAATACTTTAAATACATCATTAATACTGCCTGTTGTATGGTCTTTTGAAATGCTTAAACCCTTATCATTTGTTGTGCTTAAATCAGTTAATATTTGAGTATTGTCTACTCTTAATCCTTTATTTTCTGATGTATTTCCAGCTTCATATTCGCTTTGTTTAAACAATATATCATATTCATTTCCTCCATATGCATTTGCATCTTGCCCCTCAATCATTTCAATATTTCCTTCATCATCCAAAGTATATCCTTTATCTAATGCTCCATCCGGGTCTATACGATTAATCGGGTTGTTTTGTACGAAGTTGTAGGGGCTTACCCAACTTCTTTGGTCTGCGAGAGGGTCAACCACGTGCCAGCGCCCAAGAGCTGCATCGTACATCCGGGCGCCGTAATCATACCAATCCACTTCATCCTGTAGCTCTTTACCGTTATAAAGGTATTTCTGCGTACCATCACCTTTTAACGGAAGTTGCATTCCAAAAGGGGAATAGTCAGTTTGCTGTGGTACAATGGGGAGATTGTAAGTACTGTTCTTTTTATAAGTAATCCTTATATTACCCATCATATTCACCGGATGATATTCAAAATAACTGAAATTTCT
>DASQZP010000860.1:0-3995 GCA_035638655.1 Bacteroidales bacterium | reverse complement strand
ATCCTCACTGCCCAGTTCTGGATTGATCACATTTGGATCAGTAATATCATATCCATGCTGACTGCCTTTTCTGGCTTTGAATACCGGAGAGGCATAAATTGCAGAAATACCCATTTCTGTAAGATAGGGCACTATTTTTTCTGCATCTGAAAATTTAAATGAAGGAGTAAACTGTAAGCGGTATGTTGAGTCGGGTATTTCCATGCAATAGTTTTTTAACGGGAGCCTGAAGATTCCCGTTTTACCTTAATAACCTGTGCTGTTTGAAATAAAATCAGGCTGGCAATGTCCTTTCCAAATCAGTTATTATTTTCTTGTTGAATTTGCGCGGATATTTTTGTTTGGCTTGTTGCAGATTGTGATAAGCTTCACTGGCCGCTTCGTATAACCCGGTGGGATTTTTATCAAAATCAAAACTCCCGATACAATATTCAAGTTTAGACTGAATGTCCCGGTAAGCAGGATCATTTAATTTTGAAAAGGCAGTGGTTGCACTTAAACATGCACTTCTCAGTTTTTCAAGATTTGCTTCCATGTTGTATTAAATTTTACAGGTTTAACAATAATTTTTAATTTATTTTTATTTAGTGTCTGTCCATAATGTCCGATAACTGCGTTGTTGCAAAAATTTTAGTTTCTCATAAGCATTATGCGCTTAGGTGACAACTTTTACCAACATGTTGTTAATTATGCATCGGCTACTTCCCCGCAGGGTTTCAATTGCTAATTGCCAATTGCTAATTGAAATAGTATACCGCGGATTAAAATTTTTGCACGCTCCCGTTTAGAACGGAACAGGCTTTGTTCTCGAACATTATGACCCAGATACTTGACTTTATTAACAGACTCTATTTATAGCATTTCTTCATATCCAGGTACTGTATTTCACTGAATTTTATCTTCTTCAACCTTCACATTCATATAGCGTCCCAGGTTGTAAAAATGTCCCAGCCATTTATCGGCATCTTTATCTCCTGCAACAGCTTTTTTCCGGATATCTGCTGTTTTATTTTTCCACAAACGGTAATAGGTGTTTTGTGATTTCCATAGATCCAAATCGAGCTCCAGCTTTCTAAGGACTGAGAAAAGTTTATCCAGTACCCTGATCCTTGAAACATCTTCCGGATGCTCATAAACATTATCCATGAGGCTTTTAATCTTTTTATTCAGATAGAAGCTCAATGTTTTTTTGTCAGGATTGAAGGAGAAATTGTTCATTTCCATGGTAATCCTTCTCAGTTCTTTAATGTCAAGATGGTCATCTTCAATATGTTCATTGAAATCTGAATTGAGGATAAATTCACCTGTAACCGCCAGAGCGTCAGGCATTGGAATATCAAGATCCACTAATACCTTCATTAATCCGTAATTATTGTTGAATATTTGCCTGAAGGTTGACCTCACTGAATCAAGCTGTTCGGCTACCAGCTGACGGATGATGGTACGCTGCTCGTCTTTGAAAAGATGCCAGAATGAATAGCTGTGAGTTCCGAAGTGCCTGTCCAGCAGATGAATAATCTGAATAATATCACTTTTAATAAAAGCCTCTTTTAATTCTTCGTGCATTTGCGCAAAACTTTCATCCTCGCTAAATTCCCGGATGCCTCCCAGCACATTATGTCCTCCCAGGTGAAGCACTGCATACGTCATTGTTTTTTCTTCACCTGTAATACGTGATTTGATGTTGGTTTTACCAACCCCCATTTTTTGTTCTCCGGCTTCTCTTTTGTTGAAGGCGAGCGAATCGGCACTGTATGCATCAATGGTAGTATTTTTCGGATACTCATAAAAGAGTGAGGAGATTGCATAATGTGCGCCTACTCTCATCAGGTCTACAATTCCCGGCTTGATGAACTTTTCATAGATTACTTTTCCGTTTACGAACTTTGGAAAATTGCTCTCAGCCTTCTCTAAAATAGCCAGAAATCCTTTTTCCAGGTCTTCATCAGTATAGTCCTGTCCCAATTGAATAGCCCTTGCTGCATATTGAATAATCTGAACTGTTTCAATTCCGGAAATATCGTCAAAGAACCAGCCACAACTGGTGTACATCAACATGGCATGTCTTTGCATTTCCATTAGTTTTCGTACTTTAATCTGTTCTTCCTGGTTTAGGTCATGCGTGGTGTGGTCGGTAAAAAACTGTTTTAGTTGTTCTTCTGTCCGGTTTAAAATCACTTTGACATAGTCGTTTCTCGCCAGCCAGGGGTCTACAATAAAATCATCCAGTTCCTTTTCGAAGACTTCCACAAGCCTGTCCCTGAGCCAGTCTAATGCCTCTCTCAATGGTGTTCTCCATTCCTGGGTAATATTCGGATCATCGGTTGCTTTGCAGCCGCAATTGCTTCTCCATCTTTCAATCCCATGGGCACAACTCCAGGAACTGTCTTCATGAAGTTTTACCTCATATTCAGGTGCAACTTTTTCCATATAGGCACTGTAATTGGTTAAGGCTGCTTCATTATTTTCTTCTATATAATGAAGACAAAAGGCCAGCGCCATGTCACCATGCCGGTGATGGTGGCCATAAGATTCTCCGTCGGTAGCTACATGCGATAATTGGTCATCCCCGTTGTTTTCATCAAAAACATCCAGCATCCGGTCGGCAAAAGCCTTCCCACTGGTTAGTAATCCCTGGAAAGCCAGTGAGTTGGATACTGCCCCGTCGTAAAAGAAAAGCACTATACTTTTCCCGGAAGGAAGATAGTACAAATACGGTCTCCTTGGGTCAATCTGGTTGCCATTCAGGTCAATCCAGTCTTTTTCTTTTATTTTTTTAAATTGACTGGCCTGGTTGGGAGCAAGAATTGTAAATTTTATTCCATATTCAACAAGTACTTCCAGTGTATCAGTATTAGCAGCTGTTTCAGGCAACCACATACCTTCAGGTTTGCGGTTAAAGCGAGACTCAAAATCACGTATACCCCAAATTACCTGGGTTCGCTTATCACGTTCATTTGCCAGTGGCAAAATCATATGGTTATACCCCTGTGCCATGGCAGATCCATGTCCGGCAAAATTTTCCAGACTCTTTTTGTCCGCGTCCAGTATCGCATTGTACACTTCCTTATTGTGTGTGGCCAACCAGGACAGAAGAGTAGGGCCAAAATTAAAACTGATCCTGGAGTAATTGTTTACAATTTCGATAATCTTGTTATCTGCAGACAGAATTCTTGAGGCTGTATTGGGTTCATAACATTCATCAGTGATTTTATCGTTCCAGTCATGAAAAGGATAAGCTGAATCCTGCTGTTCGATCTGCTCCAGCCACGGGTTTTCCCTGGGAGGCTGGTAAAAATGGCCATGTATACAAACGTATTTATTCATTCTTTTTATTTTTTGTTGTAAACAACTAATGAAAAAGGGTTGATATTTAGTACGGTATGTTCATTAATAACCTCCGGCAAATTGTTCCCGGGACCGCCCCAGTCCCGTTCAGATGTATCCAACAACTTTGCCCATACATCTGTACCAGGCAGATAATCAGCTGAAACAACTTTCGAATCAAAATTCATAAAAATCCCTGCCTTTTCATTGGCAGCCTGCCTGTGAATATATATCAAATCCCTGGTATTATGAGTCCGGACGGTAAAATTATTTTTACCTGCATGGCCCAGCAGCGAATACTTTTTTCGCAATTCAATGAGATGGCGGTAAAATCTAAGCATCAGTTTGTACTTACCGGTAACTGGCTTATTCCAATCGGGCTTTGAAGCATTAAAAGTATCTTCTGATTGCGGATCAGGAATATCACCTTTCCAGCCGAATGATCGGAATTCTTCTCTTCTGCCATTTCTGACAGCTTCAATCAGATGCGGATCATTATGTGAGACAAAATACTGGAATGAAATATCTTCACCCCATTCTTCGCCCATAAAAATCATGGGGACATACGGAGAGAGCAGGAGTGAAGCCGCGGCCAGTTTCTGTGCCTCAGGAGATACAAGCTGACTGATACGTTCCCCGAGCATCCTGTTACCTGTCTGATCATGATT
>DASQZP010000859.1:0-5606 GCA_035638655.1 Bacteroidales bacterium | reverse complement strand
AAGCTCTATGAGACCCTTGTGAATCGCGAGGAAATGGTCAAGGCAGTGGATTTGGGCGAATATTATCGTGTCCCGGCGGATAACCGCGATCTCAATTATGATTTGTACTTTTCTCAGGGTAAGAGTGATGTAACACAAGTTGAGGAATACCATTCTCACAACACCAGGAGATTAGATGTAGAAGAGACCAAGCAATTGTTGTTAAAACTTGCTATGATTCGGAAAGATATCCTGGGTGATGAATAACCCGACTATTATAAAAGGCGGTACCCATAGAGACAATCGTGGCGTATTAACTTATTTTAACTCGTTTAACTTGGATGCATTTCAACGATTTTATGCAATTAAGACTGATCCAACAGTAGTTAGAGCCTGGCAAGGCCACAGGAAAGAGACAAAAGCATTCGTCTGTTTAGACGGGGAATTTAAGGTCGGAGTTGTGAAACCTGACGACTGGGAAGTACCTTCAGATAATTTGATTCCCGAGTTGTATTTTCTCAGTGAAGAAGACACTAATATCTTAATCGTCCCGCCCGGATATGCAAATGGGTTGAAAGCACTGGAAGATGATTCAAGGATCGTGGTGTTTTCAGATAAGACATTGGTTGAATCCCAAAAAGATGACTATCGTTTTGAGTCAGATATGTGGATGAACTGGAGTGATAGCTGATGAAGGTTGGTATTACCGGACAGAATGGATTCATAGGCACGCATCTATATAACCTTCTCGGAATGAAAGAGGATATTCTACGTATAGACTTCCGCCGGGAATATTTTCAGGATGCACAGAAATTAGAGGAATTTGTCACCAGCTGTGACACAATAGTCCATCTGGCGGCATTGAACCGGCACAATGATCCTGAGGAGATATATACCACAAACGTTAGCTTGGTACAAAAGATCATTTCTGCATGCGAGCAAACAAACGCCAGGCCACATATTATTTTCTCATCATCAACTCAGGAAGAGCAGGATAATCCTTATGGACGTTCGAAGAGAAAAGGACGAGAGATTTTCGATACCTGGGCAGAAAAAGTTGGTGCGCAGTTTACCGGACTAGTTATTCCCAATGTATATGGTCCTTTTGGAGAACCGTTTTATAATTCAGTCATTTCAACATTTTGTTACAAATTAACACACAATGAAGAGCCTGAGGTTCACGTTGATAACTCGCTTGATCTTATCTTTGTAAACGAACTCATTGAAATAATTTTCCAGTTTATCAGTATAAATAACTCAAATAAGGATCAGGTAAATAAAGTCTTGACTCATTATGTCCAGCCAACAGCCACAATGAAAGTCTCTGAATTATTGACTGCACTAAGGTCTTTTAAATCGCTTTACCTTCATAATGGCGAAATCCCCGAATTGCCTGACGACACTTATTTGAATTTATTTAATACCTTTAGGTGTTATATTCCTGAGGATCACTTTCCTGTAAAATATGATAAGCACGAGGATCAGCGAGGTGCCTTTGTGGAAATAACGCGAGCGGAGACACCAGGGCAAACTTCATTTTCAGTGACAAAACTAGGAATCACAAGAGGCAATCATTTTCATACAAGGAAAGCTGAGCGCTTTGCAGTGATTAAAGGGAAAGCGAAAATCCAATTGAGGCGTATTGGAACGAATAAAGTCATCGAATATACTTTGGATGGGAATTCTCCTTCTTATGTAGATATGCCAATCTGGTTCACGCATAATATTACAAATATTGGCGATGACGATCTCTATACTATCTTCTGGGTTAACGAACCTTACAATCCGGATGATCCTGATACCTATTACGAAGAGGTGTAAATAATTATATGAACAAGCAGAAAAAACTCAAAGTGATGACTGTTGTCGGTACTCGCCCTGAAATTATCCGACTATCCAGGGTGATGCCGCTACTCGACCAGTATACGAATCAAATCATTGTCCATACCGGGCAAAACTATGATTATGAATTGAATGAAGTTTTTTTCAAAGAACTGGAGCTGAGAAAACCAGATCATTTTCTTGAAATAAATACGGAGTCACTGGGGAATGCTGTAGGTGAAATTATCAGAAAATCTGAAGAAATCCTGCTTCAGGAAAAACCTGATGCTCTTCTTGTCCTTGGGGACACAAATTCCTGTTTATCTGCCTATATGGCAAAACGATTGCATATCCCGATTTTCCACATGGAAGCCGGCAACCGCAGCTTTGATTTTAATGTCCCTGAAGAAATCAACCGACGAATTATCGATCATATTGCTGATTTTAATTTGGTTTACACTGAACACGCACGACGACACTTACTCAGTGAAGGCTTGCCACATCGCAGAATCTACCTGACCGGTTCTCCAATGAATGAAGTATTGAATTATTATAAGCCAAAGATTGAAGAATCAGCCATACTGGAAGAACTTCAGTTGGAAACAGAACAATATTTTTTGGTTTCGACACACCGGGAAGAGAACGTAGATAATAAAGTACATTTGTCGAAGATAATCGATGTATTAAATCAGTTAGTCCACGACTTTGATTTGCCAGTGATTGTATCAACACATCCCAGAACCAGAAAACGGTTGGAAACAATTTCCGAGAAACCAATTCACGAAAAGATCTCCTTTCTTAAACCATTTGGCTTTCTTGATTTTGTGAAATTGGAAATGAATGCACTTTGTACCATTTCAGACAGTGGCACAATCAGTGAAGAGTCAGCGATACTAAACTTTCCCGCTATCAGTTTACGACAAAGTATGGAGCGCCCGGAAGCGCAGGACGCGGGTACAATAATATTAACCGGATTTGATTCTCAGGCAGTTCTAAATTCAGTAGAGACCACAATTAGCGAGTTTAACAACAATAAGCCAAATAGAGCACTTCCAGAAGAGTACAAAATTCCGGATACTTCGTGGCGTGTGTTGAAATTAATTCTTGGTAATACGGGGTTGAGTAATAAGTGGTGGGGGATAGATCATAAAGATTAATGGAACACCATTTTTATCAGAGAGATCTTCTGGGCATTAAAATATACGATACTACTAAAAAGGAAATAGTAGGGATTTTAGATGATAGGATAAAAACAGGCAAAAAAACTACAATATTCGGAGTTAGTGCTGGTGCGTATGGGAGATTGAAATTTAGACCTGACTTATATGGAATATACAAACAAATGGATATCTTGATCGCAGAAGGCGCTGGTATACCATTACTTGCAAAATTCTTTGGAATAAAAATTACAGAAAAAATTGGTCTTGTAAATTTGACAAATAGTTTACTTGAATTAGCTAATAAGAATTCATACAAGATAATGTTTTTTGGTGCAACGGCAGGTGTGAATAATTCTGTATCTGATAAGATAAAAGAAACATTTCCAAATATAAAAGTTTGTGATGGGGTAGATGGATATTTTAATGAAAACGAAATACCGGATATTATTCAGAAAATAAATGAATGTAACCCGGATATATTGTTTATTGGGATTACTTATCCGATTAAAGAAAGATTTACAATTAAGTACAAAGACGAATTAAATACAAAACTAATTGTCCCATGCGGTGGTGCATTTGACATAATAGCAGGTAAAACTAAGAGGCTAAAAGAAATTTCCAAGTTTTTACCTATTGCTTGGCTCATTCGATTTATACAGGAACCAATCAGGTTATTTAAACCAGTTTTAATCACCGTGATTTATTCGGTTTTTTGGGTATTCCCTAGATTATTGATAAAGCATCATTCTGGGGCCAAAAATCCATCGATTGCAAATTTTTTTAATATCGATGAGCGAGCGTGGGATCCAACAACTGATCCAATAAAAAATCATTGTGAACACTAGAATTTATGTTTTATCAACGGGACGATCAGGCTCAACTTTCTTATATACATTTTTTAAGGAGCATTTTCCTGAATTAGAAATAGGCCATCAGAAAAAGGGTTCACGGCTTATTAATATTTTTGGGAATCTTCCAACAGATAATCCGATATATTTTAAATTTTTACAACTTTTATTTATGATGTATGGAAGAGGTTGGGCGCCATATTCAACAGTTGATCCAACTTTATCAATGTCCATTTATAAACTGTTAGCAAATAACCAGGTTATTGATGAAAAATATAAAATAATACACTTAGTTAGGGATCCGAGAGATTTTGTCACTTCTTTTATGAATTGGAAACACTCATCAATCAAAAAAATTATTTTACATTATGTTATTCCATTCTGGCAACCTAGCCCCAAGTTTGATAAAGATATCCCTTTGTCACAGAAATTTTCATATAACAAATTCAAACAGTTTTGCTATATATGGAATTATAAAAACTCACAATTCTGGGAAGCATTCTATGGTTCGAATAGGTATAAGCTGGTAAGATTAGAAGATATCACTAGTTCAAAAAATAATATAGATAATATTACTAGTATGTTAAACTTTTTAAATCTAACCCTTGATACTAATGGGCTGTCCTCATCTGACAATTCAAAAGTTAATAAATCAAACAAAAATAGATTCCCTGAATACAGAGATTGGCCTCCAGAATATAAAGAATACTTAATAAAAACTTGTGGTAATTTAATGATGACCTTTGGTTATCATTATTAGAGTTATGAGTAAAGTAATTTATTGGTAAGTTCATGCCTGACTTCACCCACGAATACTATGCCGAACTGTTATTTACATTCCAGGATAGTCAGTACGAATTTCAAACCCTGAAAGATGCAGTCGACGCAAGACATTCAAAGTGTGTTACTATGCGCCACGATGTCGACCGACTGCCCCAAAATGCCCTAAAATTTGCCCGGTTGGAATCTGCGATTGGATTTAAGAGCACATACTATTTCAGATCTGTCCCCGAGAGCTGGGATGAAGAAGTCATCAGTGAGGTAGCCAAACGTGGCCACGAAGTTGGATACCACTATGAAAATATGGACACTTGCGACGGTGATGTTGAAGCAGCCTGGGATGATTTCCGCGTTAACCTGGAAAGATTCCGGCAGATCTACCCGGTAAAAACCGTCTGTATGCACGGCTCACCGTTATCAAAATATGATAATCGCGATCTTTGGGAGAAATACGATTACACAACTCTGGGAATTATCGCCGAACCGTATTTTGATATCGACTACAACCAAGTTTTCTACCTCACGGACACCGGCCGTAAATGGAACAACATCGGCGCCAGCATCCGTGACAAAGTGGAATCAAAATTTGACATCTCGATAACAAACACGCGACACCTCATACAACTCATCCAAGCCCACCAACTGCCCGACAAACTGCTCATCAACACCCACCCGCAAAGATGGCACAACCGGCTGATCCCCTGGGTAAAAGAACTGGTCTCCCAGAGAGCCAAGAACGCCGTGAAACGCGTGGTAGCAAAGCGAGGAAGGAGAAAGGATGGAAAATGAAGCCATTCATTCCAAACAAGGCCGGCGAGTTGGAGGATGACGGACTTGGTCCTAGCAAACAACCGTTGACATTCCACCACAGATTCGTCTTTTCCCCTCTCTTTTTCAAGAGAGGGGACTCAGGGGAGAGTTGGTTTGCATCCCACCGTCAACCCTGACCCCACGCTTATTACACGCAGCAGCCTTCTGAATAGTACGGAGATCCTTCATCCGGCAGCCGCCGGACTCA
>DASQZP010000858.1:0-2612 GCA_035638655.1 Bacteroidales bacterium | reverse complement strand
TTAGACCGAATCACTATTTCAGAACTAAACTTGCGTGGTTCAGGCTTTGTAAGGAACAATAGTTTGTCTGACCCGAGGGCGAGGTATTTTGGATCAAGCCTGAAACTTCCGGAGGCAATCCAGCCTGCCACCGTATCCTTTGAAACAGGATTTATGGCAACAACAAGTGCTGCAGGAGTAGCTCCCACAGTATCTTTTTGTATAAATGACTTGTTTACCGGCCAGGCAAGGGGTAAATAATCAACCACCCCGATTTTCCATCCTGCCAGTTGGGTGCGCAGACTATCTTCAATCAAAACGAGTCCGCTGCCATCTTCATGAATTATTTTTCCTGTTGATGAATTGGCCACGGCCAGTTTTGGATTGTACTGGTCAATCGTAAAATCAAGCAGTTTCATAGAAACTGGTAATTGATAAACCTTTCTTTGTTCATCAAAGGCATACTGATTAAAATCTTTGTTTTCATACAGGTTAACAGATAATCTTTTCAGATCGCCTGAACCCAGCGTAGCTGCTACAATAATAATCCACAAACCCACATGATTGAGTAAAAATCCAACATTCTTGACCTTCAGTGGCAGTGCCCTTTTAAAGGAAACAAAACCCAGCGTAACAAGCACGTATATTTCAGCCATAAGCAAGGGCCATGACGTCTTTACATGTGTAAGCCCGAGTATATGAAGTATACCCGAGGGATGAGGTGAATCCTGCGGGATAAAACCCAGTAATAATACCAGTAAAGCCAGTAAAGATATGGCACTTAGTGAAGCCGGCACACTGCTTAACCATTTAACCACAGATGATTTTCTGAAAAAATAATAGGTTGCTGAGAGTATGACTACAAAAAAAAGTAAAACAATCAGATTAACGGGCCATTGCAAAGATTCAGCGCCTTGCCCCCTGTTCAATACTTCAATAATAAAACCGATGATGAGTAATTCCAGGGCGATTAAAAAACTCTCCTTGTATTTCCAGGGAAACTGCCAGAGCGCTCTCTTTTCCTTTTTAGAACCATTTATTGAACTCACTTGATATAATTTAGATATGTTGATAAATAATGATTGAGCGAAGATAATTAAATATGTATTTTTTTCACCTGATAAAAGTTAGGCTTAGCCTTATAATTAATAATTTATCATGATTCTAATTCTTAATAAATCAATTTCAAACGGGAAAATTAGAATCATGGACAAAACAATCCGGAATTCGTCCAGCCTTGCAATATTTTCATCAGAAGATATCACTTCATCTTACTGAAAGAATTATACAATCAGGTCCATACATCTGTTAATACTCAAATAAAAACAGAGATGGCCCCTTAACGGAGCCATCTTTCTGAAAAAACTATTTTTGAAGAAGCTTATTGAGCGAGTGCTTCAATTGTATTGGTGAGAAGTGCTTTGGTATATTTATAGTTATGAATTCCCATACTTCTGTCTTCTTCAATCATTTTGTAATTGACGATAGCCCTTGCTTCATTTGCTGATACTTTACCATTGGGACTACCTGATTCAGTCAGTGCACCTTTGGCAATTAGAGCATTTTCCAGATCAGCAAGAAGACCTTCAATTTCGGTCTTAGTATCTTCAATTTTGGTTTCAAGGCCTTTTTCATCATTATGACATTTTACACAACCAGACTGCCATACTGCATTTGAACCGTGATAAGCATAAGTCATCTTCATAGTATGACCTCCAGCCTGAACACCGTAAGCAGGTTCAGCCATGTGACAGGTAACACAACCATCATCAATCA
Organism: Bacteroidales bacterium; assembly: GCA_035638655.1. Lineage (GTDB taxonomy): Bacteria > Bacteroidota > Bacteroidia > Bacteroidales > DASQZP01 > DASQZP01. The sequence goes on along the minus strand of DASQZP010000858.1, from coordinate 857 downwards.
TGGTTGTATGTGCACTGTTGGCATAGCTCATGGAACCACTGAATTCATAAGGAGTTACCCCGGCCATAATATTACCTTGTGGTCCATGATGGGGGCCCCAGTATGGGCTTGTCATCACACTATCAATACTGGACATTGTGAGACTTTCTTCAGCTACACGGGTTTGGTGGCATCTTGCGCAAAGGTTCCCTGTTCCCAGGTCAATTTCCTTATCAGCTACAGCCAATGCCGGGAAAGCTTCTGTAGTAGTAAGCGACCAGTCAGTTGAATCATAGGCCTGGTGAATGTTGTGACAGGTACGACAGGAAGTCGGAGTTGGATTATCAGGACTGGTAGCCTCCCAGTCAGCAAATGAAGTCACTCCGGATGCAATTACCTCATGGAATCCTTCGTTGGTATGACAGGGAGCACAACCGGCGTCTGATCTTTCAAAAGTAGATCCTGTTGCATGTGTTGAAGCTTCATATTGAAGATTTTTGGCAAGAAGCTCTGACTCGCCATTATGGCACTGTGTACAGGTTGCATTTGCATCCTGTCCAGCCGGGCCCGCTGGCCCTTCACAACTATTCAGCGTGCCAATGAGCAGTCCTCCTGATAAAATTAGGGCCGAAGAGCCCAATAGCATAAAAAACTTTTTCATAGCGCTTTTTTTAATTTTTAATGATGAAAAATTTACTTTTAATAATGTATATATGGTTTCTCTCTTGTAAATGTATAATATTCATTAATGCTTACTTATGGCAAAAGATAGATATAATCAATCTTTAAAAAAGAACTATATAAGGCATCATATCGATCTATTTTTCTATTTATAACGTTATTTGTCGCATTTTTTAATGACAAATACTACCACGCCT
>DASQZP010000857.1:0-2400 GCA_035638655.1 Bacteroidales bacterium | reverse complement strand
TATGGCTTCAAATCCCATCCCATCAAAAAGAAACAAGAAGGTCAGAAAGTGGCGGTGAGGGTTATAAGCCAGTTTGGGGAAGAGAGCACGAAGGTGGTGGGGATGTGAAAGACAAGTAACTATAATTTTAAGGTTATGAATTGGGAGGGAATCAATGAAGTTAAGAAGATTAAAAATACAAAATTTTAGATCTGCTTATTGCTTAGACATCAAGACAAATAATCTTCATGCCATAGTCGGGGCTAATAATTCAGGCAAATCAACAATTTTAAAAGCGATAGATTTACTTATAAATCCATCAACAAAAAAAGTTGATGAGGAAGCTTTCTGGAATAAAGACTTGAGCAATGAAATTAGGATTGAGGCTATATTTAAAGATCTGGATAATCGTGAAATTGAGCAGTTATCATCATATTTAAAACCTGATCAATCATTCCATATCGCAAGAACAGCTCACTTTGAGCCTGCTGAGAATTCAAATAAATTTGAAGATGGCAAGATTGTTATAAGCCAACATTATTGTAAACCAGTGCCAAAATATGATTGGCTTGTTGATGACAAAATTAATGGAAAATCGACAAAAAATTGGTGGTCGGAAAAAGAGAAATTATCTGTTAATGGTAATTCATTTGTTGAATTTGTTGGGAACTCGAAACCTAATGTTGGTGACTGGAAAAATTATGCTCAACAATTTGTAAGTGATTTTTTAGGACCAAAAGATTTTGAAGAGAAATGGATTGATAATCCAAGGGGTTATGCTGGTGTTTTGCAAGGAATTCTCCCTAACTATATTTTTATACCTGCGGTAAAGGATATCACAGATGAGGCAAAAGTTACCAAATCAAATCCTTTTGGGAGTCTTTTAAATCAGCTTCTTGAAAACATATCTGATGCGCAAAAAAATGAATTAGGTCAATTCTTGTCTAATATTGATAACCGTCTGAATAGAAAAGGTGGTAACCAAAGAATAGATAGTATACAAGAAACTGAAACAAAATTGAATACCGTTCTCAAAAATTACATGCCGGTTGATCTGGAAATAGAGTTTGAGTCACCGACAATCGAAATACTTTTGTCAACCCCAAAATTATTCGCTGATGATGGCTTCAGAAATTCCGTAGAAAATAAAGGGCATGGTTTACAACGAGCCATCATTTTCTCCATATTACAATCATATTCAGAATTAATAGCCATACAAGATCCAGAATATTCCAAAACTACAATTTTTGGAATCGAAGAGCCTGAGATATATATGCATCCTCAAGCTCAGAGGAATATCAGAAATGTTTTTAAAACAATTACAGCTGGAAAAGACCAAATTTTATTCTCAACTCATTCACCTAATTTAGTTGATGTTACCTACTTTGATGAAATTATCCGTGTTGAGGCTCGTATAGAAGATCATTCCATAAAAAGTTATATTTGGCAGTTACCTATACAGAGGTTGATTGATGATTTAGTTAAAAGAATCCCTGCATTAAAAGGAAAAGTAAGTGAAAATTCTATAAGAGATCTCTATTCTCATGCCTACCACCCTGCTAGGAGTGAAGGTTTTTTTGCAAAAAAAATTATATTGGTTGAAGGTGCCACTGAGCAATATGCATTCCCAATTTATGCAAGTGCACTAAACATTAATTTGGATCGATCAAATGTCAGTGTCGTTGATTGTGGTGGAAAGGGCCAAATTGACAGGTTATATAGGATATTTAACGAGCTAGGAATACCATGTTATTTGGTATTTGATTATGATAAAAATTCTAATGATAGAGAGATTATTAAAAAATCAGTATCTCTACTTGAGCTTATAGGTGAAAATACAGCACCACCTGAGTCCATAATTTGTAATTCAAAAGTAACTTGTTTTCCGAAATCCCTGGAAAAACATATTTATAATGGAGTAGATGATATTAATAAATTAAAGAAAGAAGCACGAAAATTTTTGGGTATAAAAGAAGATAGCGGAAAACCATTAATGGCAAGGTATATTGCTAGAAAATTGACTGAAAATGAAAAACCTATAATTCCAAAACCAATTGAAAATTTGTTACGGCAAGCTATTAAAATTAAATGGGAAAAGAGCTGTTTATCTAATTCAAATTAAATTTAATGATAGAAGAGGCAACTTCAATAAACTTCATAAGACAAATACCTGGAACATATAATCGTCCAATAATATCACTTTGTAGAACTAGGACAGGAATACAAACCTATTTTCTAAAATATGCACGTACACAGAGTGAGTTCGATGGTTTATTAAGTGAAATTATTTGTCAGAAAATAGCCAAACTTTTGCATTTAAATACTCCTGAAATAGCCCTTGTAAAAATAGGTAATCATCCGATAGATCCTGATAAAATCAAATTCTCAGATAAATTAAATAATGGTCTGTTAATATTTGGT
>DASQZP010000856.1:0-3195 GCA_035638655.1 Bacteroidales bacterium | reverse complement strand
TTCTACTTTGACAGATTAAACCCAGACTTGATTTTTCGCCTTTTCTTGCCCCATCCCTAAAGGGTGAAAGCCGAAAAATCAACCCATTCACTTCAGGGTATAGGGCAAATCGGGTTGATTTTGAAAATTGTTTTAAATGTGTCAAAGTATAAATAGCTACAGTTTCCTGAATCCCAATTGATTTAGCAAAAATTTTATTTGATTATATCTGTTAAGCCAAATGCTTTCTCAAAAATTCAACCGTCAGAATCCAGGCATCCTCTGCAGCTTCCTGGTTATACATCATCGGATTAGTATCGTTGAAAAAAGCATGGCCTGTGTTATTGTATACTCTGTGGTTAAACTCTTTGCCATGTTTTTCCATTTGTTCCTGAAGTACCGGAAGCGACTCTATCAGCCGGGTATCTTTCTCTCCGTAGAAAGCAAGTACCGGACAATGAATGCTGGCAGTTTTCCCTAACGGTGGCTGACCATAGAAGGCAACACAGGCTTTGAGATGCTTGTTCTCTGTAGCAAAAGCAAAACTGTAGGTGCCTCCAAAGCAAAATCCCATCACCGCAATGTTTTCTATTTCCTTCTTTTTCAGGAATTCAAAAGAGGATTGTAGTTTGCCAATTGCATTTTTCCCAAAATCAGGTGAATATACAGGTGCAATTGCATCTCTCATTTTTTTCTGGGCCTCATCCCGCTTTGCCGGATCGGACATTTCCCTGAAGATATCAGGACTGATCTTTTCCAGTACGCCTGAATCACTCAGCAACTCAGGTGATACAACGGAATAACCCAGGGCTGCCAGCCGGTTTGCCACATCTTTAATGTGATCATTTAATCCCCATATCTCTTCAATGAGTATGATGCCTGAGTCCGTATGTTCCTGTTCTGCATAATATACCGGAAACTTCCCCTTGTCGTATTTGAGTGTAAGTGTTTCGCTTTTCATGGCAGGTTTTTTTGGTTTTATCATAACAACATATATTATTAGTGGTTTGTTCCCTGTATTAATGTTGTTTAACAAAAAATGCTGTCATTCAGAATTAGACCAGGCTTTCTTCTAAATTCTCTGTTTGCATCATTTGTAAGCATATTTTAGCTCATTATTTCCCTTTTTACAGTTCATCCTCTATTTTCAACAACCCGGCGGAAATTATTTCTGTCTTAAGTCTCTCTTTTAAATCTTTGCAGTGTAAAATTCAATGATATGAAAACACTGATTTTATTTCTTTTGATGACAGGGAGCTCTTTCATGTTACTTTCCGGACAAACGACAATACGTGGAACAGTTACTGATCAAAATAATCATCCGTTGCCTGGTGCAAATATTTTTATAAAAGGTACCTATGATGGATGTACATCAGATACTGCAGGACAGTTTATGTTGAAAACAAATATTACCGGTACACAAACGCTGATATTCCGGTATATTGGTTACCACGATTACATTGTATCAGTTACTCCTGAAGGAAAGGAAATTATACTGAACGTGAAGATGTCTGTTAAAGCCAGTGCAATTGACGGGGCCGTAATCACTGCCGGGATGTTTGAAGCCGGAGACCGGAAAAAAGCTGTGATGCTTAATCCCATTGATATTGTTACCGTACCGAGTTCGGAGGGTGATATATATGGTGCACTGAATACATTGCCGGGAACACAGACAGTTGGGGAAGAAGGCAAGATATTTGTCAGAGGCGGAGAAAGTTATGAAACAAAAACATACATGGATGGCATCCTGGTCAACAAGCCTTATTCATCGCGGATGCCTGATGTCCCTGCAAGAGGCAGATTTTCTCCTTTTTTATTCAGCGGCACGGTTTTTAGTACCGGTGGATACTCTGCTGAATACGGGCAGGCACTTTCCTCAGTATTGTCACTGAATACTTCAGGCCTGCCGGACAAGTCTACTACTGGTGTATCTCTGATGTCTGTTGGCGGTTCGCTGTCGCATACCCGGCGATGGGACAGGACCTCACTCGAACTTTCAGGCGATTATACTAATCTGCAACCCTATTTTCAACTGGTTCCGCAAGATCGTAACTGGATAAAAGCACCACAAAATGAATCTGGAACGATTATTTTCAGACAAAAAGCTGGCAGAGATGGTTTATTCAAAGTTTTTGGCAATTATACACATGCAGCAAGCAAATTATTCTATCCTGATTACCAGGCAGGAACTAATGATTCTATTGGGCTTTTCAATGATAACAACTATTTGAAAACCAGTTATGCCGGTTCGCTAAGTGATAATTTGATGCTGAAGGCGGGTGGGTCATTTAACAATGATATCGAAACCATCCATATCAACAATGATGTGGTCACAACACATGACCGGATGTGGCAGTACAAGATCGGACTGGTACATACTATTGCCGATAATCTGCGCCTGATTCAGGGAATTGATCTGTTGCATGAAAATTATAATCAGCAGTATGCAGCGGAAAACCAGCCAGGACGAAACATGAATTTTGTGAATGACCAACCTGCGGTTTATGCTGAAGCAGAAATGAATATTACTTATCGACTTGCCTGTCGGGCCGGCCTGCGTTTTGAATATTCCTCTTTGCTGAAACAATCAGTACTTTCTCCTCGGGTTGCGCTGGCTTATAAGAGCAGTGACCATGGCCAGTTCTCCTTCGCCTGGGGCAGATATTCACAGCTTCCGCAACCCGATTACCTTAAATTTACCTCCGGACTGAAGCAGGAAGAGGCGATCCATTATATTCTTAATTATCAGTTTGAAAAAGATAACCGTACTTTTCGGGTGGAAACTTATTTCAAAGACTATAAAAGGTTGATAAAATACAGTTTTCTGAATAATCCGGATCCTTTAGCTTATAATAATAACGGAAAGGGATATGCCCGGGGCATAGATATTTATTGGCGCGATCGCGAAACCATAAAATATGCTGACTATTGGATCAGCTATTCCTATATTGATACAAAAAGAAATTACAGGGATTATCCGCAGATGGCAACGCCGTATTTTATATCAAACCACAATTTATCAATAGTTTATAAGCAATGGGTTAGCAAACTCAATACACAACTGGGACTGGCTTATAAATTTGCCAGCGGCCGTCCTTACACCGATCCGAATTCAGATGGTTTTTTGGAGCAGCGTACGCATGTTTACAATGATTTGTCTTTAAATATCAGTTACCTCACCAGTTTGTTGGGGCAATATACCTTGGTACACTTTGC
>DASQZP010000855.1:0-3631 GCA_035638655.1 Bacteroidales bacterium | reverse complement strand
ATTACAGATCCTGTATATCTGCATCCTCAGATTCAGATGATATTTACTGGTGGTCAGCTGTTGGTCTATCCAAATCCTTTTACAAACAGGTTGTTTATACAATTAGAGCTGGCCAGGGATGAAAAGATTGATCTCAGGTTGTATACAGTTAATGGAACCCTGGCAGGTCAAATTCCAGCCAAAGTATATTCAAAAGGGCAGCATATTATTGATTGGACCGGGGAAAGCAAAATGTACAGACCGTTTGTGCCTGGAGTTTATCTGTTGCATGTTATATCAGATAGTCAAAACAAGATCATTAAAATCATTAAAAAATAGCAAGAGTGAAACTTAAAAATATAAGGTTATGACTAACAGGATAAAGAATACCGGCAGGTTTGTTTTAACCCTGATCTTTGCAATTCTTGCAGGGAGGGCGGCAGATGCTTCTGTGCCTGAATGGAATGTAATCAGTTCAAATTACCAGTTTTCTGCAACATTCACCTGTCTTGTTTCTGTAGATGGAACAGAAATAACAGGCGAAGATGATGTGCTGGCTGCTTTTGTGGGAGATGAATGCAGAGGTGTTGCCAAAGCTGCCTATTCTTCGGATTACGGACAAAGTTTTTTCTTCCTGACGGTTTTTAGTGGAGACTATTCAGGAGAAGAAATATCCTTCAAAATTTATCATGCAGCAGATGATTCTGTATATGATATGTTGAAAACTTATGTATTTGGAAGCGACCAGAATTATGGGAATGCCTCAGATCCTGTTCTTTTGTCCAATTCAGAAAATACCGTTGTATCAGTGAAATCTCCGGAACCAATTGGTATCTGGCCTGTTCCGGCTTCCGATTATATTACTGTCAAAGCAATAAAAAATATGGATAAGATCAGCGTTTTTGACCTTGTAGGTAATCGTATTGACATTTTTAATGCCAACGGACGGGAAATAAAAATTCCCGTTGCCGCATTAACAAACGGAATATACTTTATCCGGATACAATGTGGAAATGACTCTTATACATCCAGATTCATAAAAAAATAGAAGCCTCTGTTAAAAAAAACGTCAAATAATTCCAAATCATAAGACTTACATGTCTTTTTTAAAAATGCAATAAATTTATTTATCAAACATTTTAAGCGATAAATTAAAAAGCCGTGTGAAATCTGATTATTTTAGCAAAAAAATAATCAGAAACAATATTCATGAGTGATGCTGTTATAAAAGTCAATAAGGCTGTCAAACGGTTTAAAGAGGTAGTGGCTGTTGACGGACTGGACCTGACTATTGAGAAAGGTACTTTTGCGGCTATTCTGGGGCCCAACGGGGCAGGGAAGACTACTTTAGTGGAGATGATAGAAGGATTACAACATCCTGACCATGGTGAAATAAAACTGTTTGGAGAGAAATGGGACGGAAACAGGGATAGCCTGCACAAAAGAATGGGTATTTCTTTGCAGGAAACCAGGTTTATTGACAGGCTCACAGTAGCGGAAACACTCAGGTTGTTTGCCAGTTTTTACGAAGTTTCATTCAGCCGTGTAGATGAGATCATCGGATTAATCAGGCTTACCGAAAAACGCAAAACATGGGTAGTGAACCTTTCCGGTGGTCAGCGACAACGCCTGGCACTGGGCATTGCCCTGCTCAATGATCCTGAACTACTTATGCTCGATGAACCCACTACCGGACTCGATCCGAACTCTCGCCGTGAAATATGGGAAATCCTGCTGCGATTGAAAGAAACCGGCCGTACCACCATGATCCTTACCACTCATTATATGGAAGAGGCCGCCGTGCTTTGTGACCAGATTATTATTATGGATAAAGGAAAGATACTGACAGAGGGATCACTGGATTACCTGCTTAAAAAACACAGTATAGGAGAAATCATTGAGCTGGCTACCGATTCATCTTTTAACCATTTCGTGGAGAAAGATAAATGGGGCATTAGAAAGATCAAAAGTAATAAGGACGGGAACCGACTTACCCTGAATGTAGATGAAATTACCGAAACGTTGCCACATGTGTTGGCTGAAGCAAAGGAAAAGGAGATCAACCTTACCTCAATAGAGTGCAGGAAAATGACACTGGATGACTTGTTTGTTTCTATGACCGGACGCAAACTTACTGATTAAATCAAAATCTGAACATGAATAATTCTCTCATACAATTAATATTGATCCGGTTTAAGGAATTTTTCAGGGAGCCGGGCATCATTTTCTGGTCGCTTATCTTTCCTATCTCTATGGCATGGGTACTGGGGGTGGCCTTTAACAAACAAAATGAACTGGTGCAGGATGTTGCCGTTGTGCAACAAAATGGACAACAAAATACTGATCTGCAGTCCTTTCTTGTAAATGCCGAAAAAAGCACTGGTGAAGACGGAGAGCCTGCGCTCAGGCGTACTTTAAAAAACAAGAAGCTGGGAAAAACCATATACAATTTCGTGTTCACTTCCTGGGACCAGGCCATGCTGATGCTTAAAAGGGGAGAAACACTGCTGGTGATGGAAACAACTCCCGACAGTATACTCAATCACTTCGATCCTCGGAATCAGGATGCCAAACTAACCTATATACAGTTGTCTGCCGCCCTGCAACATGAAGAAATAGTATACCAGACATCGGCTATCAAACCACTTACTTCAGTGGGTACAAGATATATTGATTTTCTGATTCCGGGTCTGATTGCCCTGGGCATCATGAACTCACTGATGTGGGGCATCAGCTATGCCCTCATTGATATGCGGGTGAAGAAACTCCTCCGCCGGATGGTTGCCAGTCCCATGAAGAAATCCTATTTTCTGATCTCTCATTTTGTGGCACGATTGACTTTGAGTATTATTGAATCGGCTATTCTGTTTCTCTTTGCCAAATATTATTTTGATATTAAAGTACTGGGTAGCTACGGGGCCCTTGCGCTGGTATTCCTCGCGGGAAATATCACCTTTACGGGTATTGCCATATTAGTCGCTGCACGTGTATCCAACAGCAGGGTAGGGAATGGACTGATGAATATTATCATCCTGCCCATGACCATCCTGTCCGGGATTTTCTTCAGCTATCATAATTTTCCCGATGTAATGATCCCTTTTATTCAGAAATTACCGCTGACCATGCTGGCCGACAGTCTGCGCAGCGTCTTTATTGAAGGAGCCGGTATCGCTCAGGTAATGACCAACACACTGGTGTTGCTGGCTATCGGTTTTGTAACGTTCTTTGCAGGATTGAAGATATATAAATGGTATTAGCGAGTTGAGAAGAAGTTTAGGAGAAGTTTAGGAGAAGTTTAGGAGAAGTTTAGAAGTTTAGGAGTTGAGGGGTTGAGAGGTTGAGGAGTCGGAGTCCGGAGTCGGAAGACCGAAGGAAAAAAGATTCCGGCATGCCTGTTAAATTTGGGGAATAATGAAGTGGAGTCGGAAGTCCGAAGTCAGGAGTCGGAAGGAAAAAAGATAACGGCATGCCCGTTAAATTATGGGAATAATGAAGTTGAGAGGTAGAATCGTCCGAAGACCTGAGATTGAAACCTGGCCATGGCTTGTGTGTTGGCTGAAACGGGCCAGGTTCACGACCAGCCCCTAAAGCTCCCGATAGCTATACGGGACGAGGGTGGCCAGGCCTGTGGGAGGGAGTAACAAGGAAGGAA
>DASQZP010000854.1:0-2384 GCA_035638655.1 Bacteroidales bacterium | reverse complement strand
AGGAGCATATTGCGGCTGCCACGGGAATCACTATACCGCAGGAACAACCGGACAATTACATACAGCTTCCCGCACGGGAACAGGATCCATAAAAGCGTTAATTGAGTTCCATATTTTCAGGAAACGATTCAGGTAGAAATTACGGTCCCGGTTAAATGGCATCCCCGCCCCTTTCTCCGGTCCGTATCCGTATGCATTCATCAAGAGTCGTTATAAATATCTTACCGTCGCCCACCTCTCCTTCCAGCCCGTTATGCGATTTTGCTGCTTTAATAATTGTATTTACGGTGATATCAACATAGGCATCATTGACAGCAATCTCGAGTTTGACCTTCGGTATAAGATTGGGAATGACCTTTTGACCCCGGTACCACTCTTCCTGTTGTTGCTGCCCGTGTCCCGAAACCTGGCTGACAGTGATCCTGGTAATTTCGGCCAGAATCAAGGCCTCACGAACCTGCTCCAGCTGAGCGTCTCTGATGATTGCAGTGATAAGTTTCATGGTTTATGATGTTGTTGTTCGATAATGTATTGTATTTCGTTATGAGCATGTTTCCCGGCAAGTTAACCGGTAAACACCCGCCTGTTATTAGTTGGGATTCAGCATGCCATATCCGCGTTCTCCGTGATAGGACCTGTCGAGACCATACATTTCATCATGATCCTTCGAGCGTATGCCAAATAGTTTATCGATGATAAAGATAATGATCAGCGTCATTATCCCCGCGTAAACGATAGCGATACCTACAGCAAACGTCTGTACCCCCAGTTGCTGCCATATCGTCCAACGGCCACCTGCTGCTTCGGCAGCTTCTGCCATCCAGGAGGGTCTGATAAAGAAGGTCAGCAACAGTGCCCCCACGATACCACCAACTCCATGAATTCCAAAGGCATCCAGACTGTCGTCGTAGCCGAGTTTGTTTTTCATTACAATGGCCATGTAACACACAAAGGAGGCAATAGCACCAAGGATAAGTGCTCCGTAGGGTTGGACCACACCTGCGGCAGGAGTGATAGCAACCAGCCCGGCAAGAATACCACTGGCGAATCCAAGCGCCGTCGATTTGCCCTGGTGAACACCTTCAATGATCATCCACGATAATGCACCTGCTGCTCCTGCCACCTGGGTGGCCGTAAGGGCCTGTGCTGTTGAAAGTCCACTGCTGATACTGCTGCCGGCGTTAAAACCAAACCAACCTACCCAAAGAAGACCGGCACCAAGCATGGTAATAACCATATTGTTCGGACGGATAACCTGGAAAGGATAACCTCTCCGTCTTCCAATATATAAAGCGGCAACAAGTCCGCTTACACCAGCTGAGATATGAACCACGGTACCGCCTGCAAAATCAATGGCACCCCTCGCCCCCAAATTATAAAGAAAACCATCTTCGGCCCATACCCAGTGACAAAGAGGATTGTATACAAGTAAACCCCATACCGCAATAAAAAAGCAATACGCTTTAAACGACACCCGCTCGGCAAAAGCCCCGGCAATTAGTGCCGGTGTGATAATGGCAAACTTTCCCTGGAACATGGAAAAGACATATTCCGGAACCCCTGAACTGAGTATACTGTCATCAATACCATTCAAAAATAAATGATGTGGATTCCAGCCTATCCAGCCACCAAGCACATTCGGCCCGAAGCACATGCTATAACTCACCACCACCCACATAACTGCCATGATACCCATAGAAGCAAAGCTATGCATCATGGTACCCAGCACATTCTTAGTCCGTACCAATCCACCATAAAAAAGGGCCAGGCCGGGAACCATTAACAGCACCAGGGCAGTACTGGTCAGCATCCAGGCGGTAGCACCACTATCGATCCCGTTTCCGTCCGAGGCATAACTGCCAGCTGCAAAAAGCAATAAAACGGCCACAAATAACACTTTTCTAACAAAAGGTCGCATAATTCTAAGAGTTTGGAAGTAAAAAATGATATTATGCGACAAATATATAATTTTTTCAGGGTACAAATATATTTTTTTATACTTTTTATTTTTTTACCCCCATTCATTTAGGGGGTAACTCCGGTATTTTTATGTTTATTTACGACAAACACCATTATTTAGTCTGTCAATAAAGTCCAGGTGTCTGAATCAAAATGTTCAAGAACAAAGCCGGTTCGGTTCTAAACGGGAGTGTGCAAAAATTTTAATCCGCAGTATACAAATGCATAAGAGGAATTAAAATTTTTGCAACATCGCAGTTATCGGACATTATGGACAGACACTGGTTAACCAAAAAATTTTTAATGGGTGATGCCGTTTAGAAAAGGATCAATATGCATGTACGAATCATACAGGGATGCTTCGTCAATGATAAGGGATCAGAATTTGAAACAGGAAGGTTAAATCCTGCCATTAGCAGGCAAGT
>DASQZP010000853.1:0-2073 GCA_035638655.1 Bacteroidales bacterium | reverse complement strand
GTTAGCATTGCGCCTTTGGGCTTACCTGTGGTACCCGAAGTATAAATCAGTGTAGCCAAATCTTCAGCAGAGATAGCTTTACTTCGCTCTTTAATCTTTTCTTCATTTTTAGGAAGTAATTTGCCTCCTTCGGTCATAACTTTATCAAACAGTTGTACATAAGCATCATCCAGATAGCTCGAAATATTCGGTTCGTCAAAAGCGATAACCTGATTGAGGTTCTCGCAGTTATCAAAAACCTGGCGCGCCTTTTTCAGCTGTATTCCTGTTGACACAAAAAATATTTTGGCTTCGGAGTTTTGCAGAATGTATTCGCATTGATTTGGGGGCAATGATGTGTACAGCGATACATTAACCCCGCCTATTAGCTGTAAAGCCAAATCTACAACGGCCCACTCGTAGCGGTTTTCACTGAGGATTGCCACCCGATCCCCGGCTTCAACGCCATGCTCAATTAAATAAGCTGCCAGCGTATGCGCATCGTCGGAAACCTGATCCCAGGTAATAGTTTGATATTCCCCCTCCGTTGTTAGCTTTCGGGCAAAAGCTGTTTTTTGGGTACCTTGGTATTTCTTTCTCAAGTTTAAAAACAACTCGGTCAAAGTCTCAAAAGCTACAACTGTAGGCATATATCACTCGTTTGTTACTGTTTTCATATAAAAATAAGTTACCACCGTACAATATGCCCGAATATAACATTCTGAATTGAAAAGTCAGCACACTCTATTACCAAGTACTTTTAATAACCTCTGCGGTTTGTTTTTTTAGGAACACCAATTCCTTATATTAAAAGAAAAATATAATCCTATGGCTCATCCAGCTAAAGAAGAGACAATCGATCTAGTAAAGGAGATCTTCAGCTCCTACTTAAAAGAACATAACCAGCGGCAAACCCCTGAACGGTTTATGGTACTGGAAGAAATTTACCGTGCCGACGGCCATTTTGATGCCGATGATATCTTCTTCAACATGAAGGATGCGGGAACCCGCGTATCCCGCGCTACGGTATATAATACCCTTGATTTATTGGTTGAATGCGGATTAGTGCAACGGCAGCAATTCGGAAAAAACCAGTATTATTACGAACGAGCCTACGCCTATCAACAACACGATCACATCATCTGTAAAGAATGTGGAGCCGTCATTGAATTCTGTGATCCACGCATCCAGGAGATTAAGACGATGATGGAAAAAATCCACGATTTCAATATTTCGGGACACTCTCTTCACTTCTTCGGGGCCTGTGAGGATATAGAATCCTGTTCGCGACGAGAAGAAATTGAAGAAAAAAAGCGATCAAAAGTTACGTAAGATTTTTTGCTTCCTTGACTCTGGATTAAGTGCTTTTCTATTGATAGAAAAACCGATTGCTGATATTGGTATAGTATGATAGCTCTGGCAACTACCGAACATTTATCCGCGATCAACGACATCTATAACCAAGCCGTTGACGATGGGTTACGTACGGCGCATATTCATCCTCTGTCGATGAAAGAACGAAAATCCTGGTTTTTCGAACATTCCGAAGATCAATACCCTGTTTTCGTTTACCTGAAAGGGGACAAAATTATCGGCTGGATCTCCATTTCTGCCTACCGGTCCGACCGGCAAGCCCTGGATGAAGTGGTGGAAGTCAGCTACTATGTAGATTACGATTATCATCACCAAGGCATCGGATCGGAGTTAATGCAACACGCTATTGCGTTCAGCATTGGCCACAGATACAGGATTATGGTAGCCATACTCGTCGGTGATAACCACCCCAGCGTTGGCCTGCTTAAAAAGTATGGATTCAAGGAAGTCGGACGTATTCCGGACGCCATTCATTTTCAACAGGAGTTCCATGACCATTTGTTCATGAGCAAGAAGCTAACCGGATGATTATTCCCGGCTTATAGCTAAAATATTTTAAATATTTAATTTCTTTTTCTTGAGATTAAGCGTAATATCTAAACTGTAGAAGGTTTAGTAGCTGTTTATAAAAATACTTCCCTTCTTTAACTAATAATCAATTGACTGAGAAATGAATATATATGTAGGAAACCTCTCGTATGGGGTTTCGGATCAAGATTT
>DASQZP010000852.1:0-6263 GCA_035638655.1 Bacteroidales bacterium | reverse complement strand
AGCGATCTGATCGGATTTACTTTTGATAAAATACGTGAAAACTTATTTGTTCCTCACCTGGGTGTGGCCAATGACACGATTTCCTCCGGAGTAGTGGAAAACATGATGGGGGAAATGGTTGAAAGGATTTTTACACTGAATAATGACCTGCGGGTGAAATATACAAAGACATTTAACATGTCCCATAATCTGATGGCCATGGGTGGTGTCCGGAATGCTGTTAACAAAGTTCAGGGAGACTGGGGTTATGGTTACAATTCCCCCAACGACCAGTCGCATAGTGTGGGTACCGGCTTGCCTGGCATGCGTACAGTCAATGGTTTTCTTGGTGACTGGAACTGGGTGACAGTCTATGCAAAGGGCGGTTATAATTACCAGAAACGCTATTTTCTTGATGTGAACCTTGCCCTTGATGGTTCTTCACGTTATGGAAAGGATGCCAATGGTGTTTCATTGTTTGGTAACAAATTCGGATTTTTCCCCTCAGTGGCAGCAGCATGGCTTCTCTCTTCTGAGAAATTTATATCCGGGGCTGATTTCATCAACCTGTTGAAGTTTAGAATGAGTTATGGTATCACGGGTAATGATGATATAGGTAATAAATCTGCATTGCGCTATTATACATCTCAGAATTTTCTGGGTGCCCAGGGTATTGTTGCAGGAAATCTGGCTAACAGCTCAATACAGTGGGAAACCGTTAAAAAGACAGATGTGGGTTTAGATCTGAGCGTTGCAAAAGAAAGAATAAATCTTACATTTGATGTCTATTCCAATCAAACAGAAAATCTCTTAAACTTCCTTCCCGCAGACCAGTTTACAGGTTTTGATTCTTATCTTACCAATGACGGGGCTTTCAAAAGTACAGGTTTCGATGCCGGACTTAATATCCGGGTAATTAACGGGGCCAACTTCAAATGGGATATTGGTGCTACTGTATCAAAGTATACAACAGAGATAACCTCATTTCCGGGAGGTGCTGACGGTCGTATAACCGATATAATGGGAGCCAATATCCTGACTCGTGTCGGAGAACCGGTTGGTGTATTCTATGGTTACAAAGCCCTGGGCGTTTTTTCAACCCAACAGGAAGCTGATGCTTCTGGTTTAAGAGCTTTGATGCCAAATACTGATCTAGTGCCATTCTCAGCAGGAGACGTTCATTTTCAGGATGTGAACGGTGATAAAGTTATAGATCAGCAGGATATGCAGATCATCGGCGATCCAAATCCGGACATGATCGGTATGTTCTCTTCTGCATTATCCTGGAAAGGAATTTCTCTTGATGCTGCCTTTACTTTCAAATACGGAGGTGATGTATTCAATCAGGTTAGATATACACTGGAATCGATGCAAAATGCCGATAATCAGACTCCGGTTGTACTAAACCGCTGGAAAAGTGAAGGACAGGTTACTGATATTCCAAAGGCACAATGGGGAGACCCAATTGGAAATTCCAGATTTTCAGATCGTTGGATAGAGGACGGTTCCTATATCAGACTAAAAAGTATTACTTTGAGTTATAAACTGCCCGTAATGCCCCAGTTTATTAATGGATTACAAATATTTGTTACCGGTCAGAATTTGTTTACCTGGACAAATTATCTTGGAATGGATCCTGAGTTTAGTTTCAGTGGAACTGCACTCAGTCAGGGGATCGACATTGGACTTACTCCACAGCCAAGATCTGTTTCTGCCGGTGTAAGAATCGGATTATAAAAATTTTTAAAAACAGTGGTTAAAAAATACCTCTTATGAAAAAAACAACATATAGATTATTATCCCTGGCAGGTCTGTTAACAATTATTCTGGCTGTTATGCCTGCCTGTAAAAATTATCTGGACGTTAAACCCAAAGATGTACTGTTGCCAGACCAGGTATATAAGGATAAATATGATGCTGATGCTGCTATCAAAGGAATTTACGGAAAGCTGGTCAATTTGGCCGACAAGTATATTGTTCTTAATGAGTTACGTGCTGATTTGATGGATGTTACCAGCAATGCTGATATCAATCTCCGCCAACTGAACCTTCACGATGTAAAAGCAGGAAATCCCTGGGCCGACCCCAGACCATTTTATGCATTGATCAATGATTGCAATGATGCGCTTAATAATTTTGATCTGATGCTCAAATCATATAAGCTATCAGAAAATGATTATGCACAGCGGTACTCAGATATTATTACACTGCGCAGCTGGCTTTACCTTCAACTGGTAATTCAATATGGTGAAGTACCGTATATTACCGAACCGATTGAAAAAGTTGAAGATGTTGCAGCACTCAAAGATTCTGTTTATCCGGTACTCAATATTGAGCAAATGGTGGATACACTGTTAAATGTGATGCAGAATGTTCCCTATATGGATCGTTATTCTGATCCTACACTGCGTACAATTATTGACGGGTATGACACACGTGTGATGTTCATCGATAAATTATTTTTTATGGGTGACCTTTATCTCTGGAAAGGAAATTATGACCAGGCATGTGTTTATTATAAGACTTTGATGGATCGTGATATTGGGTCAGACAATTTTAATTCTTACAAAATAGCCAGTGGAGATGTTTATACACTTACCCGCTATAACAGTGGTTACATTAGGTATTACTGGCAGGATGAACGCAGTGCTTTGAATCACTGGCCGCTAATGTTCTCAGCTGATCCTAGTACTGAGTACTATGATGAAATGATATGGGTACTCTATTTCCACCGTTCATATCCTCCGGCTAATCCTTTTATTGACCTTTTCTCTCTTGATTATGGCAGCTATTACCTGAAACCTGCTGAAAGTGCTATTGAAAAATGGGATGCACAGGTACAGCAGAATGATTTTCCCGGTGATTTCAGAGGAAATACAGGCTCCTACATGCTGGAAAATGACAAACCGGTGATTACAAAATATACCATGAATTATTCTGACCAGGATCTTTTTGACAAGAGTGGCAAATGGTTCCTGAAAAGAGCCGGTGGGTTGCATCTTCGTTATGCTGAAGCTGCCAATCGCACTGGTCATCATAAGATTGCTTATGCGCTGATCAATAATGGAATCAGGGCTAATTATCCTGCACCGGATACTGTGCTGGATATCACCTATTATGAAAGGACCAATGAGCCTTTCCCGTTCGATTTTGATGCCCGTATGGCTACAGGTACAGAGATCCCTGTTGGTATCCGGGGACTGTATCACAGGAATATTGGTATTCGCGGAAGAGTATATCTTAAAAACGTGGATGATTCAGTGACTTCGGATTCCACTACATACATTGAAAATATGGTGGTTAATGAAGATGCGTTTGAACTTGCTTTTGAAGGTGAGCGTTGGGCAGACCTGGTTCGTATTGCATTGCGCAGAAATGATCCTGCTTTCCTCGCAGACAGGGTATATGACAAACTCAAAAAAGGCGGGTACCCCGAGGCTGAGCAGGTCAGGGCAAAATTGATGGATCGTAATAACTGGTTTTTGCCACTTGAATCAAAATAATATTAAATATGGCTGTATAACAATAGCATAACCTTTACAATCAATTGTAATTAAGTATTTTTTTACTAACTAAATTGTTTATTATGAGAAAGCTTTACAGACTTCAAAAAAGACGTTCCATTTGGAACAAAGGAAAAGTGATCTTATCGGCCGGGCTGGCTGCAGGTCTCTTTTTATTCGCACAATCTTCCTTTGCACAGGAAACCCTTACCTGGACCGGTGCTGTTGATACTAGTGCCACCAATACTGCAAACTGGGATCCCCAGTTAGATGTGGAAGGAAATATACTTGTGCTGGACAGTGCCGCTACAGTTGATGTAACTCCTGCCTTTGACGGCTCTGCCAACATATCGGTAGCCAGACTTACCCTTGCTAACGGAAGCCGTTTCAATGTGCATATGACTGATCCTTCATACCAGTTTAAAAACAATGACGGATCCAGTACTTACCTCCCTCATGATATTACCATTAATATTTCGCAGGGAGAATTTTACAACAGAAAGAATTTCTACCTGGAAGATTCCATGGCCATTGTCAACATTTCAGGACATGGCTCTGTTCGTGTTGGTTCATTCTGGGCTATGTGTAAGATGGGTACTCCTCGCGGTGGCTTTGTGAATATCTCTGACAGTGGTTTCATGATTTGCGATGTGTGGCCGCAAAGATACAGTGATGTAGATTCAACCAAGGGGGTTATTACCATCACTGACGCAGGTTACATGGACCTCGCAGGCGATGCTACTGCAGCACCAAATCTCATTTTGGACGCTATTGCCAGAAATCAGATCAAAACTACACCTGACCGCGACATTGTACTGCATTATGATAAGGTAACCAACCGCACCAAGCTCTATTCAAGAGACAAAATGGCCTTTGTTATTGAACCTGTAGCTGCTCAACGCCTTGTTGCCAATACTGACGGGGATCCTGTCTATGTTGTGCCAAATGAAGGATGGACTACCATGCAGTCATTCCAGTGGAAATACGGTACGGTTTCAGGTGGACCCTATGACCAGACTATTGCTGGTGCTACCAATGATACTCTTTATCCAAACATGAGCACGCCTGGTACCTATTATATTGTTTGTGTTGGCAATAATGGGACCACTGACGTTACCTCCAATGAATTCAAGGTAATTGTTGCTTCTGACCAGGTGCATATTGCACCAACACACAGGCAGTTGCTCAAGGTTGGACAGGAAGGTTATATGCTAACTGTTACTGAAGACCAGACTGCTGACAGCCGGGACTGGAAATATTCTATGACTTCAGGTCAGGGTTACCAGTCATTCAGCACACCGATTACCGGTACTGAATATACTCCCGTTTTTGATACCCCCGGTGATTATTATGTGATCTGCGAGTCAATGATTGGTGGTGTTGCCAATCCTTCTACCGAAGTAGCTTTCACTGTAATTGATACTACAACAGATGCCGATATCTTCTGGACAGGTGCTGAGAGTGAAGCAGTAACTGATATGCGTAACTGGGATCCCTATGCTCATATCTTTAACAACTCAATTACGGTTAATCCTGATTATACCACTGCACCTGTTCTTTCTGCTCCCGGGGTGCACCATGTTTATGATCTGTGGCTTGCAGCCGATGCTTCATTTACTGTGGATATGCCCAGCCTGGAGGATACTCTGTACAGAGGAAGTGATCAGTACCAGGATGGTGATCTGATCGTTAAAGGTGGTGTGTACTACCTGAAAGGACGCTTAAGACTCGAAACCGGAACACCAAGCATTACTGTAACAGATAATGGTAAGATCGCTATGGGTACCGATTTCATCGTTGGAAAGAGTGATGGAAGTGTAGGCGCTAAATTTATCGATATTTCCGGAAACGGTGTGATTGATGCCGGTTCTCAGATCTGGCGATATGCTACGGATACTACTGTAAGCGTAATTACTATTAAAGATCAGGGTAAACTCATCGTTCATGGTGATTATCGGGGTGGTTTCCAAACTGCTATGGATAAAAACCAGATTAAAACTATTGAAGGCAGGGAACTCGTTATGGATTATCCTGTAGTGAACGGGGAAGATACAACTACCGTTGTTTATTCAAGAGACCTCGCTGCTTTTGAAGTAACCCCTGTTGATGAACAATTTGTTGGTATTGGTGAGCCTGTAAGCACTATTAGTACTGTAAATGCAGATGCTGTTACTGCATTTGACTGGAAATATACTACTACTTCAGGAAGTGGTTATACTTCATTTGATCCCGCTGTAGCGGCTGATACATTTGCCGGATCATTCAGTGAAGCGGGTAAATATTACGTGGTATGCGAGGGTACAACTGGTGCTGGAACCGTAATGTCCAGTGAGGTGCCGATTACTGTTGTGAGTGTTGATATTGCTCCTGTGGATACGCAGAAAATTGAAACTTCTGCTAATGGTACTACACTCACTGCTACAGAATCAACTACTGCTGATTCAAGAGAATGGATGTGGTCAGATACTCAGGGTACAGGTTATCAGTCATTCATTCCGCCTCAGACTGGCGAAACCTATACTCCGTTATTCCTCAATGCTGGTACATACTATATCGTATGCGAAAGTGTTGTCGGAGGTAAGACCTTCACCAGTAACGAAGTTGTTGCGGAAGTGACTGAACCTACCGCAGTTAATGATGCTCAGATTGACGGTATCTCACTTTATCCAAATCCATCTAGCGGTGCGTTCTATCTTACCGCCGGGAAATATCAGAACTACACTGTTACTGTATCCGATGTTCAGGGAAGAACTATTCTGGACAAAGAATTCAATAATGTTG
>DASQZP010000851.1:0-2462 GCA_035638655.1 Bacteroidales bacterium | reverse complement strand
AGTTTAATTTTTTTTAACGCAGGAGGTCGTCAGAAAAATGAAAATAAAGACAAATAAAAGGTTTGACGATGTTGCACCAGGATTTGAGACGGAAATGGAGTACCGTTTTGATCAGGTAATGAATATCGTTGCATCTTTAGGGGGTGTTTCTGCTACTGCTAAAAGTATAGATACTGAAGTGTTCGAGTTTAACAGCAATACGCATAATGGTATTATTCGCAATATCGCACCGGACGAATGGGTAACAGAAATTATAGTAGTTTGAACAGTTAACTTGAGTATTGAATTATATTTATATTTGTTGCAGTTTTAACCTAGTATTTTTGCGTGTTGGTTATCTGAAAGAAATTTGCCTGCAATTTATAGTTGTTGTGTGGTTATATTTGAGTTTAATAAAGCGAGTTCTACAACCGGCAAGGGTAAAGATTATAAGGCACTTTAGCGAGTGTCTTTTTTTTATCTTTTCTTTATAAAATTATTTGCATAATTATAAAATAATTTATATATTTGTATGTACTTAAAAACAAACAACGGAGGTAAAAGTGATAAAAATTAATTTAGAACGGTTTTTGGACGATATACTAATGGACATTAAAGACTTTGCTAAGTCTGTTAATGTTCCGTTAGCGTCTATATATGCTATCAAATATCGGGGAACTATCAGACGTTCCTTAGTATCGCAAATTGCTAAAAAATATCCACAAATTAAAAAGCACATCAAAACCGGAGGTAAGAAATGATAAACGAACCTATCGGATTAATACCGTTAGCGGCGATTTGGTTAAATCAAAAGGTTAAGACAGATAACGGCTTTACCCGCCGAATTAAGGCGGGAGATATAGTTAATGACAAATTGTTTATTTTGGGCTGTTATGGGACAATAGATAGTTCAGAACTCAAGATTACCGCTCTTAACTTAGACAGCGGGATAATTGATGAGGTTAGCCTAAAATGATTTACGAATGGATAGGGAAACCAACCGGCGGGCACTTACCCGATAACGCGAGAACTCAAATAAAGTTCCTTCTCATTGATAACAAAGACCGCATGATTAAGTTATCTATTGAAGAACACAGCCCGAACAAAAAGGAATCTTTACAAAGGTTTTATCGGGGATTTTATGTGAAAGAAATTTCAGATCATACCGGATATTCTACTTTTGACGTTCATAATCTTTTGAAGAAAATGTTCTTAGGTTATAATCTTGTAAATGTAGCTGGGGAAACTTTCAAGGTCTTGAAAAGCACGAAGGACTTAAAAGTAAACGAATGGCATAAATACTTATTAGAGATTCGTGTCTGGGCTGGAGAAGAACATCAAATTGAGTTACCTGCTTATGCAGAGGATTAAAAAAAGCCGATTCAATTAAGAACCGGCTAATCGTGCCACCTTAAACAACGGAGATTGTTTTAAGAGGGTATGACAATATAATAAAATCGTACCACAAAACAAATAGGAGAACAGATGTCAAATAAAAATTTACCCACAATACAAGATTTATATTCTGAGAGAGATTTGTTAAGCAAGTCAAATGACTTGAATATACTTCTCAATCAAGACCCAAAAAAAGAATGGATAAAATCACATCCAATGAACGCAAAATTGAAGTACTTACCCATCGAGCGTGTCGAATGGTTATTGACTAATCTTTTTGTAAGATGGAAAGTTGAAGTAAAAGACTATAAGCTAATCGCAAATTCTGTTACTGTTGATGTGAGAGTCCATTATTTAGACCCGATTACAAATACTTGGGAATGGCAGGACGGTGTAGGTGCTTCACCACTTCAAACCGACAAAGAAGCTGGTGCAACCGATTGGACTAAAATTAAATCTGATGCAGTTATGAAGGCATTACCGGCGGCTAAAACTTTTGCTGTTAAAGATGCAGTTGAACAAATCGGTAAAATATTTGGGAAGGATTTGAATAGAGCCGACCAAATAATGTATAATACACTTGCTGGTAAGTTTGATGACAGAAACGCTCTTGATGAATTAAAAATAGTGTTAAGTGAATTTGATAATAAAAAAGAACTCGAAGCGAAACAAGTTAAGTTAGCTCATAAATACGAAGAACTTGGGGTAAGTTCCGCAAGACAGTTAATCAAAAAAAGATTAGGTGAATTGCAATGATAATACATAATTGTGAACAAAGAACGGACGAATGGTTCGCCTTGAAGCTCGGTAAATTTTCAGCTTCTGGATTTTCTAAGTTGATGGGGAATAAATCTAATAAAGGTTATCAAGACCAATTATATCAAGTTGCTTATGAGAGACTTACCGGACAAAGAATCGAGACTTACACTAACAAAGCAATGCAAGACGGTATTGATAACGAACCGCTTGCAAGGAAAGCGTATGAAAAAGAAACCAATCAGTTAGTTGACGAAGTTGGTTTTATTGAATTAAATGATTTTGTTGGAGTTAGTCCCGATGGATTGGTTAATGATAACGGGATGCTGGAA
>DASQZP010000850.1:0-2272 GCA_035638655.1 Bacteroidales bacterium | reverse complement strand
CCAAAAGAGCTTTTTTAAATCGATTATATTTGCTATCCCTGTTTTCACTCATTATCCGGGTAAGCAATCGGATCAATTTTTTAATGTCTTCTCTTAATTGGATTTCCTTTGGAGAAGGACTTTCTAAATCATTCAATTTTTGTAAACGACGCTGCAAACTCACTTTCGCGGCTCGCGGAGAAGACATGTAAGCCTTGAAAATACTGATCGAAAAAAGCAGATCGGTTTTATTGGAATCGCTTAAAGCCGAAAACTTTAAACGTTGCTGAATAGAAAGAAACTCCTCCTCAAGTTCGTTTAATTCTGTATCGAGTCGAACGATATCCCGTTCCTGGAAATTATTGCGAATCGTATCATCCTCAATATCATATTTGAAGCGACGGACATAATAAGGCTCAATATCCGCTTTCGTAAAAGATCCCGTTCGTGATATGGCGGTTGGCTCAATCATCCGGATGAGATTCGCAAAATTCTCTCTTTTCCCATTATGGGGTGTGGCTGAAGTGAGCAGGAGAGATTCGCATTTAGTGGCGAGATAATTTGCTAAATCACCACGCTGACTCTTTGAATTAGCTACCGTATGACATTCATCAATAACAATGACATCCCAATAGGATTTTTCGATATAGTGCCTGAATTTCGCATTATTCTTAAGCGTATCAATAGAAATTATGGTCTTATCGTAATAATCAAATGGATTTTTATTCAGTGGTAACTTCGATTTCAACCGGGCAATACCGACGCTATCAAGTCGCACCAATGGTATAGCAAATCTATTCCAGATATCCTCCTGAAATTGCCCAAGAATAGATTTGAGGGCTAATACAAGGATTCTTTTTCCACGGCCCCGTTTGATAAATTCAGAGAGCGCGATACCCACCTCGATCGTTTTACCAAGCCCGACCGTATCGGCAATAAGCAATCTTGGTCTTGGAAGTTTAAGTGCTTTTAGCGTTGGAGTAAGCTGATAATCAGCAACGTCAATAGCCGCTTTATGGCCGACGGTAATTTTGGAACTCGTCAGTACTGATCCACGAAGCTGAGTTTCCAAATAAAGTTTAGTTTTTCGATAACCGGTATCCCGGTCCGGAATGAGTGTAGTGTTTTTAGGATCTACTGTTTCAATATCTGAATCGATATTGGTATCAAATATAAACGGCCTGTTTTTGACAAGTTCACTAACACCTTCCGTTACAAGGATCTGTGATTCATCATAGTTCTGTTTCACGTCAGTGATGATGAAATCTTCGCCCCGAACGGTAATCCGTTGACCAGGAGAGTACATAAAAAATGATTCTAAAGCTTAATAATTGTCGTTAAATCAAAAATGATATATTAGAAATCGACTATTCCAGCAAACAGGGAATATTTCTTTACTAAATAATAATTATGGCAGGATTATCTCTTAAATCTAATCCCCTGTTGTGATTCTATTCAAATGTTTAAACAATATCAATTTTTAAATGCTAAAAATGGAATAGTAGAAGAACCAAGAGAACAATAATAATCACGCTCATCAACAACTGAACAGTAAATAATTTTGTTGTCTTATCACTGAATATCTGCAGTAATTTTTCAATTCCATTAGCTTTAGAATCAAAATCTTTTGTTTGCTCACTCATCTTTTTATCCAGGGATTGGAAATATTCAGGGTACTTATCAAGATTAGTAACAATGGGTTTTAGATTTGAAGTCAAATTATTTTGAACATTATCCTCAATATCTCTTGCTTGCTTATTCATCTTGTTCTCCACAGACTGGAAATATTCAGTGTGTTTTTCAAGATTGGTAACAATTGGTTTGAGATTTGTGGTTAACTCATTTTGAATATTATTCTCAATATCTTTTCCTAGCTTACCAATCGTTGTATTATTCAGATTAATAAAACTATCAAGAGAACTACTCATCTCATCTTTAATACTATCAAGTTTTTCAAGATGTTGTTCAAATCCTTTTTGACTTGTTTCGTTTTGCTGCTGTACGGAATGAGTTAACTCTTTTCTCAATTCAGAAAGCTTTTCGTGTTGATTGTTTAATTGATTGGATATCTCATCAAAAATCGATTTGGTATGATCAATTAGAGATGTACTATTCCTAATAGCAAGATTGGCAGCATCTACAGATTCTTTTGTTAACTTCCCATTTTCCTCAAACTGTTCGGATAAAGTTTTTAACTTCGTTAATTCATCAATCAGTTTCTGAAATTCATTTTCTAATTCTAGCGTCTCCATTATAATCAGGCTTTAAGTTTGGTTATCATTTCATTTAATTT
>DASQZP010000849.1:0-15198 GCA_035638655.1 Bacteroidales bacterium | reverse complement strand
AACAAAGTAACAAGGTGACAAAGTAACAAGGTGACAAAGTAACAAGGTAACAAGGTAACAAGGTAACAAAGTAACAGGATGACTCTTTACGTTTCATCCGGATGATAAGTGCCTTCAGCCTGAAAGGCTGAGAGACCAAAGCCCGGGGCGAAACCCCGGGGATTGCGATCATGCCCTCCCCCCAGCCGCATCCTTAATGTTTATTTTGGAACCGGGTGTTGATTATGCGGCGGTTGGAAACGAAAATCATATATAACCACACGATACAATTGTGCGGTAGCGGCCCTTCAGCCTGAAAGGCTGAGAGACCAAAGCCCGGGGTGAAGCCCCGGGAAATGCGGTGCCCTGTAATAAATCTTTCAACTCTGACGTTCATTTAACGTATATAAAATGAACCGTTGCATTTTAATGTAAAACCTAAACACATGCCTGTATGAAAAAGATTTTTATACTGTTACTTGTTGGGCTTGTGGCAAATATTGCTCATGCCCAAATTTATAACACCGGGAATACACTGAAATCCGGCAAATTTGCACTGGCCCTTGAACCGGCAGTAATGGTGGGTGGCCCTTCTGATGATTTGAACATGTATTTCTTTGGTGGATATGGAATCAAACCCGGGATAGACCTGGGTCTAAGGTTTGGAGTTGGTCATACACCCTATTTTGGGGGATTTCTGAAATGGCGACTGGGCAGCTATGCCGCAGTTACCACCGGCGTGCATAATTTTTCTGATTTTGGGCTTGATGGTTCTCTCATTTTTAATATTCCGGTAACGGGAGATACACGAATTAATACCGGAATCGATATGGATATTGTTTTTGCTCCGGATAAAATTCTGGTACCATTGTGGTTACCGGTTGGGGTGGAAATTGGTTTGAAACCCAGGCTGGCATTTAATCTTGAATCGGAAATAGCATTAAATATACCTGCATATCACATTGTTTCCGGTGGGCTGATCTTTACATTCTGAAAAAAGGCTCAGTGTCAGGTTTAAATCTATAGCTCTTTGCTCAGACAACTGAAGGTTGCTTTCTGGAAAGGGAAAAGAAAACTTCCTTTTTTTGTATATCCTTTACTGGTATACATATCCAGCACTGGGGCATTTCCTTCAAAAACATCCAGCATAATGCTGTTAAAGCCATTTTTGATGGCATAATTTTCAGCAAAAGCAATCATTTCTGATGCATGGCCTTTGCCCTGTACTGAGGGGAGTACTGCAAGGCGGTGGAGATATAAAGTTTTGCCTGAATCTGCAAAACCTTCTCTTGCATATTCATCCGGTTGATTTTCATCCAGGGCCATTGTTGCTATAACAATGCCTCTTTCAATACCAATATAGAGATTTTCGGCTTCAGTATCCGCCAGTAGTGTCTGATATCCGGGGTAGTAATTATTCCAGTGGAACAGGTTTTTTGTGTTCATATCTTTTACACATTCCCTGATCAGGTAAACGACAGCCAGCAGGTTTTCTTTATACGCAGGTTTAATTTCCATTTTAGGTCGTGGTATGGTTTGGTTTTATTTTGGGTACACACATATCCCATCGACAAATGTCTGATCAATTTTCAGCTGAGGAATATTTTGTACATCCATATTCATAATATCTTCTGAAGTTACCACAAAATCGGCTGCCTTACCGGGCTCAATACTGCCTTTGATATCTTCTTCAAAACAGGCTTTGGCAGCCCAAATGGTCATTGCCCTGAGGGCCTGTTCCCTGGTAATTGCATTCTCCGGTTGGAATCCGCCGGCAGGATATCCTTTGTGGTCTTTTCTGGTAATCCCTGCATAAAATCCATAGAGCGGGTTAATACTTTCTACCGGAAAATCGCTTCCATTGGGCAACCATCCATTTTGCTGCAAAAGTTCCTTGTAAATATATGCATTTTTTAATCTTTCCGGGCCAATTCTGTTTCCTGCCCAGTACATATCGCTGGTAGCATGAGTTGTTTGCACAGAAGGTATTACTGAGTACTTACCAAAAAGGGGTAAATCGGACGGATCAACAATTTGTGCGTGTTCGATTCGCCAGCGACGGTCATTTTTTCCTTTCAAAAATTCGCCATAAACAGAAAGCATCAGTCTGACTGCTGAATCTCCGATGCAATGCGTGTTTACCTGGTAATTGGCTGAAAAGGCAATATGGCACATTTCCCTGTAATAGTCGGGATGTTTAAGTAATAATCCGGAATTACCCGGATCATCAGTATAAGGTTTCAATAAGAGTGCGCCTCTGGAACCCAGTGCGCCATCCGCAAATAGTTTAATTGATCTGACATCCAGCCGGGGAGTCTGGTAAATGCCATGGGAAACATACTGTTCAAAATTTTCATCAGTAGGATTCAGCATGGCATAGATTTTCATCTTCAGTGTGTCCTCCTGTTGCAGCTTATCCATAAGATTGATCACCTGCGCATCCAGTCCTGCATCTGAGACAGTTGTTAATCCCACTGCAAAACAGTTAGCCTGTGCTTTCAGTAATGCATTTGCCATTGTGGCACTGTCGGGTTTCGGAATAATTTTTTCAACCAGTTCGATTGCGTTATCTATCAGAATACCGGAGAGCATTCCATTTTTTATCAATATTTCACCACCTTCTATTTTCGTGTCCGGCGTAATATTAGCCCTTTTTAGTGCTTCGCCGCTTGCAAGCGCTGCATGCCCGTCAATACGGGTTAACAATAAAGGGACTCCCGGAAATTTCTTATCAAGTAATTTGCGGGTAGGGAATTCTTTATCAGCCCAGTCATTTTGATCCCAGCCACGTCCGGTCAACCACTCACCGGGATGGTTCTTATGGTGGTTTTCAAGTATTTCAATTATCTCTTTAAAAGATGTTGTTCCTGTGAGATCGGCATTGCCCAGAGAAAGACCATATCCATAAAAGTGGGAGTGGGGATCAATAAACCCCGGATAAATAAATTTCCCCTGCATATTGATCTTTTTCTCGCCTGAGAATTTGTTATTTATTTCTTCATTTGTACCAACAGCCATAATTTTTCCGTCTTTGACAGCCATTGCCTCAGCGATGGAAAAACTACTGTCTGTTGTATAAATTGTTGCATTGTTGATGATCATATCAGCTTTTTTTAAATCTTTGTTGCACCCGGTCAGGATCATCAGAAAAACAATAATAAGCGAAATTGGTTTCATGCTCAGGAAATTTATGAGGACTCATTGTGGTCAGTTGTTCTTGTCATCCATGTCTTTCAGGATATTTTCAACCTCTTCTTCAGTTTCATGCAGTTTACTTTTGCAAATTTTTAAGAGGAAAGCCACCCGTTTAACCCGCTCCGTTAACTGATCCACATCGAGTTCATCCTGCTCGATTTTGTTTATTATTTCTTCAATTTCTGTAATTGCTTCTGTATATGTTATATTTTTTTTAGGCATTTTCAGATAATTTTATGAATGGATAAATCTTGTTTTCTCCCCTTTATTCTCCCAGTTTAGTGTCTGTCCATAATTTCCGATACCTGCGCTATTGCAAAAATTTTAATTCCTCAAATACATTAGTATACTGCGGATTAAAATTTCTGCATGCTCCCGTTTAGAACGGGACAGGCTTTGTTCCCAAACATTTTGATCCAGACACTTGACTTTATTGACAGATTCTATTTTAATCTTTTTTAGCTAATGGCAGTGTAAATTTAAAACATGTTCCTTTACCTGGTTCACTTTCTACCCATATTTTTCCATTATTTTTCAGCACGAATTCATGACAAAGTATTAATCCCAGTCCGGTGCCTTCTTCCTGTGCAGTGCCCCTGGTGCTATAATGCTGATCTATTCTGAAAAGGCGCTGACGGTCTTCGCTATCCATTCCTATTCCGGTATCACAAACGGATATTTCTGCAATTTCATCGGTTGTGAGTACTGATACTGTGATATTTCCTTTTTTAGTGAATTTAATGGCATTCGACATCAGATTTCTCAAGATGAGGGTTACCATATCAGGATCAGCAAATACGTGAATATCATCATCAATTTTTTGAATGATTTTTAATCCTTTTTCTTCTGCATTTGTTTTGAGCAGATGTATATTTTTGTTTACAACATCAGTAAGCCGGAAATCAGCTGGTCTGAATTTGAGACTTCCGGTTTGGGAGCGGGCCCATTGCAACAGGTTTTCCAACAATGAAAAAAGCTGTCGGGAACCGGTATAAATGATGGTACTGAACTCTCTGAGTTCTTTCTCCTGAAGCTTATTAAAATCTCTTGAAAAGATTCTGGAAATGCTGATAATGCCGAGCAATGAATTTTTCATGTCATGGGCGATGATGGAAAAGAATTTGTCTTTTGTTGCATTTAGTTTTCGGAATTCCTGCTCAGATTTTTGCAGTTTTTTGTTGGATTCTTCCGAAACATCAATCTTTTCCTGAAGAATCAGACTGTTTCTTCTTTTCAACCTGTATTGCTTGAAAAGCAGCATACCGATAATCAGCAGTAAAAAAGTTGCAGACAGAAAGAAATAGATCATGGATTGTTTTTTATTCAGTTCAAGCGTTTGGATCTCTTTCTCCTGTTCCAGTACAAGCATTTTGTTTTCAATACTTTGAATCTGCTGGTCTTTTCTTGAAATGTCATAATCCATCTGGATTTCCATAACCTTTCGTGAATTTTCTTCTGCAATTATTGAATCTTCAATACTCTTGAAGCTGGTAAAATATTTAAGTGCAAGCCGGTAATTGTTATTTTCTTTATAATATTCATACAATGATTTGCAGGCAAACTTTTCCAGGTCAAGCGTGCTGGACTTTTTAGCCATGCTGAGTGCCTCGGTGAGGTATTTACCTGCAAGTTGCTGATTGCCTTTTTGCTGATATATCTCACCGATTTTTCTGGCACAAAGTGAATAAATATAATTTTCATTTGAAGCTATTGCCAGTTCATATGCTTTTTTAAAATGTGTGAGTGCTTTACCGGTATTCCCCTGTTGTTGATAGACGTTACCAAGTTTATTCCATGAATAGGCCTGTGATTTTAAGTCTTTTAGTTCTTCTCTTATTTCAAGGGCTCTCTGATGATAACGCAAAGCCTGGTTATAATTTTCCTGCAGGGCGTAGGAATCTCCCAAATTGGAAAATGTATTGCTAATGTCATGCCGATCACCCGATTGTTGTCTTAGCTTCAGTGCTGATTTGTAATTTTTAATAGCTTGTACAGGCTTTTTCTGCAGCTGAAATATGTTTCCCAGATGAGTAAGTGCTACAGCCTTACCTTGCAGGTCATTAAGTGTGTCGTACTGTTGTAGTGCTTCTGAGTAAAATGTCAGGGCTTTACTGTAGTTCCCCAGTTGCTGATAAATATTTCCAATGTTAACCTGAAGGGTAGCCAATGCCGGCAAATCATTTTCCTCTCCCGCGATTTTTAAAGCCTTCAGGTAATTTTCCAGTGACCTGTCAAATATCTTATATCGAAAATCGAGGCTGCCAAGCTGTCTGTACAGATTGGCTTCAGAAGCTAAGTCACCCTGACTGTGATAGATGTTAAGCGCCTGGTTAAAATGTTTCAGGGCCTGTTTGTAATTCCCGGTTTCTCTATAGGTTAAACCAAGGTTTGTTTCAACCCTGGCAATATCAGTTTGTGAATTCATACCGGTATAAATATCCCTGGCCTTATGGTAGAATTCAAGCGCTTTGTTCCAGTCTTTTTTGCGCCATGCAATACTACCCATGAGGTTAATTGCATTTGCTTTAAAATTTTTTCTTCCTGCAGCGTTGGCATACTGAAGTGATTCGTCAAGATATTCAAGAGCTTTCCGGTAATTACTCTGGTCGCGGGTTACCAGTGCAAGGTTATACAAAAGAGATAGAACTGAGGATGTGTCGTGCTGGCTGGCTGTAAATTTCAGTGCATACTGAAAATCTCCTTCAGCAGCCGGAAAGTTGCCTTTTCTCCATTTGGCACTGCCGCTCAGGTGCAACGAATGGGCAAGTCCGGTTGTGTCGTGCAGGCCCCGGTAATAATTTCTGGCTTCTGAAAATGCATCAATTGCTTCATCATATTGATTCAGGGCAAGTTTGGCTTTCCCGATATCCATGCTGTTCACAGCCATACGTGTAGTATCGCTGTTTTGTCTGGCATTTTGATAACAAATGACAAAATATGAAAGTGCCTCTTCATTATTACCCAATAACATATTAGCAGATCCCAGGGTGTGGAACGCCTGATATTGCTGTTCAGTGTTACGCTGGTCTTTACTAATAGTAAGGGCTTCATGAGCCAGGCTCACAGCCAGGGCAGGATCTGATTCCAATGTGTCCTGAGCTGTTTTGTTCAGTTCTTTTGCTTTGTCATTTTGTGAAAAATGACCAATCACTCTCCCTGTTTCTGCTTTGTTTTGAGACCAGGCAGGTATAGAAACATAATATCCGGAAAATAGAAGAAATACAATAACCCTGACCGTTCTGCATTTCAAAACGATGTTTATAATTGCCATTATTAATTTTTTACCACCCTGAATTGCTCAGTATACTTATTAAATCAAAATACGAGATTTTGCAGTGTAAGTTTGCAAAAAATTATGGAAGTTAATAATATTTTATGTACAGGTTTTTACCAGTCAAAAAACTATTTTATTTCTGTTTTTTTCATTGTTTTACTAGAAATCCTTCCCTTATAAAGCCTGGTTTCAATAACTTCATCCTCTCCAATATCAGATTCAGACTTAAGTATTTTGCCCTTGTGAAAAGTAATAGAATAACCTTTTTTCAGCAGTTTTCCGGGATCAAGCCATTCAGATTTTTTTTCCAGTAAATCCTGGTGATAATGTTTGTTTTTGAGATAATTTTTCACAGCATGAGAAAATCCCGATTGCAGATTACTGCAATTGTATTTACCTGAGGTTAATTGTTGGCTCACCAAAGAAGAAAGCTTTTGCGATCTGCCTGTAATAGTATGATATTTACTTACCAGAAAGGTGTTTACAACATAATTAGCCTTACCGGCTGCTACAGCCAGGCGGCTTTTATTTTCTGCCACAATGGTTCTTATCACAGGAGCAAAGTTATTGCTTATCCATGTAAGTTGTTGTCTGCGATCGCTGAGTAATTGGTTTACCTTGTCTGTTAGCCGGTCCCGGAATTCATCCAGTATCAGGTCAAACGATTCTACACGGCTGATAATAAATTCAGCCACAGCTGTGGGAGTTTTGAGAGAGGTATGGGCTACCAGATCTGTAATGGTTTCATCTTTTTCATGGCCAATGCCTGTAAGGACTGGTACAGGGAATTGTGCGACATGAGAAGCCAGCAGATAACTGTCAAAACAACTTAAATCACTTTGTGATCCTCCACCGCGGATAATAACAACGCAGTCAAAAGAATCTTCCTGCTGAAAAATTTCTTCAAGGGCATGAATAATGGATGATTCCGCCTTGTCGCCCTGTACAATTGCAGGAAAAAGTCTGGTATGAAATACATAACCGGGCACATTATTTTCCAGTTGATTCATGAAATCGCCGTAACCAGCTGCCGTACCGGAAGAAATGATTGCAATTCTTTGGAGGACCAGCGGAAATTCCAGCTCTTTGTTCAAATCGAAGATGCCGTCGTCCTGTAATCTTTTTATAATCTCCATTCTTCGTAAGGCCAGATCGCCGAGGGTGTAAGCCGGATCTATATCCTTAATATTGAGGCTGTACCCATATAACTCATGGAACTCGACTGAGACATTTACCATTACTTTTATACCGCTTGTGAATTCCATGCCGGTTGTTGTCTCAAAATAGGGCTTTAAGATACGAAAGGTATATGCCCAAATATTTCCCTGTGCTTTAGCGATTAGCCGGTCATCTTTCCCTTTTTCCACTAATTCGAGATAGCAGTGACCCTGGTAGTTGGTCTTCATCTCACTGATTTCTGCCACAACCCAAACAGTTCTGGGGAAGTTGTCTTTAATGACATTCCTGATCTGCCTGTTTATTTCTGATATAGTAAGAGAATCCCTGCTCATAAGCTTATTACGGTGCGTTGGTTCTAACCAGCTTCACTTGATGAACCTGATCGCCATTGGTTATTTTCAAGAGATATATTCCTGCTGCAAGGTGTTTGACTTCTCTAACATCAAGATGGATCAGTGTATGTCTCTTTATATTTTTCTTGTCGGTGTAAATTACCTGCCCCTTAATATTATAGATCTGAATGTAGGTCTCAGCGTAATCGCCGGACTGGAATTCAAGAGTCAGGTTGTTGGTAAACGGATTTGGGAAAACCCTGATGAAGGAGCTGTCATTTTTATATTCCCTAATGAACTGAAGAATTCCCGCAGCCGATGCAAAGTCGGGAATACCATATCCTAAAAGTGAATCGGGGGAAAAAAACTGTGAACTGCTTTGTTCAACAGACTGTAAAACATCCATATTAGTCAGGGCTGGATGTGCCTGCCATAAACAGGCTGATAAACCGGCGATAACCGGGGCAGAGAATGAAGTACCATTGCCACTGGATACGAATCCGAAAGGAGACTCGATTGCTGTTGCAATTCCCATGGCTACAACGTTTGGTTTTATTCTCCCGTCGGAGGTCGGACCAACTGAACTGAAATATGCATATCTTCCAAGGCTGTCAACAGCACCAACAGTCAGCACACTATCAGCATCTCCTGGTGCAGGAATATATTTCCATGGATCATTACCTTCGTTTCCTGCACTCACCACCACAAGAATTCCCTTTGAGGCTGCAATAGAGGCTCCGATAGATACACGGGCAGTCTTGCCGTTCATGTCAGCATACGTGAGGTTTTGAGCAGGGTCGTTAAACTGTGTATACCCGAGTGATGAAGTTATGACATCGGCACCTGCACTGTCTGCAAATTCAGCGGCAGCTACCCAGTTGTCTTCTTCTATGAGGTATTCGGAACTGGCATCTTCTGACTGGAGTAACCAGTAATCGGCCTTTGGAGCCGTTCCGATAATTTCTTTGGGAATATTGCCTCCCAGGATTGATAGTACCATCATGCCGTGAGGATGGGTTGTATATACAGAAATTTTATTATCCACTAAATTTCGGGTTCCGAGAATCTGGTGGTTGAATCTGAGGCTGTCAAATGCAGGAAGAGAATCAACCCTGAAAAAGCCGGCGTCAATCACGGCAATAGTCATCCCCTGTCCCAGATATCCGTGGTTATGCAAAATATTTCCCCGTACCATTTCAATTTGACGCGCTGCATTTCCATAATCCAGTAGGGTAGTATCTGATATAATTTTTGTTTTGAGTTTATCAATAAATTTTTTTTTATTTTTTAATTGTGCAAACAGTTGTGTGGGTATTGAATCGTTTTCATGCTTAATAAAATCCAGGCCCGACAATTGTGCCAATTTAGCAGAATCAGGTATATAGAGAGTGGCAGCGTTGAACCATTTTGAGGTAGTTAATATTATGTATCCAAGCTTTTTAAGGCTGTCAGTATATAAGGCAGATACCGGCAAATCCTGCGTGGTTACAGGTATATTAAATTTTTGCCTTCGCTTAAGTGCTTTTGGAGAAAGAAATTTCTCCGGCTGGCTGATTGAATAAGGAGAATGCTGTTTGTCGGTGAATCTGATAAAATATTTGTCAGGAGCAGTCTGCTGCTGACATACCCCATTTGCTGCAAATACTGTCAGTAAAAATAAAAAGAGGATCAGATATTTTATTGAAAGGTTCATAAAAATGTGTTGATTATGCCGGATTTGAATGTTAATGCATGTTGCCTCCTGAGTTGTATAATTCTTCGCCGGGCTCAGGAAATTTGCCTTTATTTTTCTCAATCCTGTCAAAAAATTCTTTTTGTTTTTCTTCAAGCACTTCAGGATTTTGTGGTTTGCCCATTTCATAAATGATTGTCATTTCCACTTTTCCGTTTGGATCGTAAGTGACCCATGATCCATCCATCATATCTTTGTTGAAAGTACCTTTTGTTTCCACCGAACCATCCGGGTAATAAAAAACAAATTTTCCCTGTCTTTTATCGTTTTTATAAGCTCCTGTTAATTTTGGTCTGCCGTTCTGAAAATACTGGTTCCATATGCCGTCTTTGACACCATCTTTCCACATGAGTTCTTCAAGAAGAGATCCATCAGAATAGTATTTTTCACAGACTCCGTTTTTCCTGCCATTGTCATACCTGTCAATGGCAGAAAGATTTTTGTTGTAGTATGAATAATACTTCCAGACACTATCTTTTTTTTCATTTACATAAAAGCCTTCAGCAGCTTTTATACCATTATTATAATATAATGTTGTATGTGCTTTTTTACCATTATCCGAGAAATCCATCTTTGCCTGTATGGTACCATCAGGATAATATCGCTTTAAAAGTCCGGAGGGTTTGCCGTTTTTAAAAAATCCTTTGTATCGAATATGGCCGTTTTCATATTTTACCTTCCAGTAACCTTGTTTGAGCCCTTGTTTGTCTGTTTGGTTAAAAACAGTATCATTATTTTCTACAGGATCCTGTGCGATGGCATTTATGCTTATCGTTATACAGAAAAAAACAAATATCAGATTGCGCAACATATTATTTTACAATTAAATAAATCAAAGATTATATATTTAATAAGCCCCCGCGGGTGCCAACATTCGATAAATCCGGACCATCCTGACAAAATAAAGGAAAAGTATCAACAGCATCTTATATATAGGTTACAAAAATAAAAAAAGCCCCGAAAAGGGGCTTTAATTATTTATTTATTATTAAGGTATTTTATTTTACCTCTTCAAAATCAACATCAGTTACTTCACCATCGTCTTTACCACCGTTTTGGTCGTTGCCACCGGCTGAATTTTGTGAAGCATCCTGCGCGCCACCCTGAGCATCCTGGCTTGTCTTATACATCTCTTCAGATGCAGCCTGCCATACCTGGTTCAGTTCAGCTGTAGCCTTGTCAATTGCATCTACATCCTGACTTTTATGTGCTTCCTTAAGCTGTTCAAGGGCTTTTTCGATTGGTTCTTTCTTATCAGCAGGCAGTTTATCTCCAAATTCTTTCAACTGTTTTTCAGTCTGGAAAATGAGACTATCAGCCGCGTTCAACTTATCGATACGCTCTTTGGCTTTTTGATCAGCTTCTTCATTGGCTTTCGCCTCTTCCTTCATCTTGTTAATTTCGTCATCTGACAATCCTGAAGAAGCTTCAATACGGATACTTTGTTGTTTTCCGGTTGCTTTGTCTTTAGCTGAAACATTCAATATGCCATTCGCATCGATATCAAAAGTAACTTCAACCTGCGGAACTCCTCTTGGTGCTGGTGGAATACCATCCAGGTGGAAGCGTCCGATTGTTTTATTGCCACTTGCCATTGGTCTTTCGCCCTGCAGCACGTGAATTTCAACTGATGGCTGATTATCAGCGGCAGTGGTGAATGTTTCAGTTTTCTTTGACGGGATAGTGGTGTTGGCTTCAATTAATTTGGTCATTACACCGCCCATTGTTTCGATACCCAGAGAAAGCGGAGTAACATCAAGAAGCAGAACGTCTTTTACTTCACCTGTCAGCACACCACCCTGGATAGCAGCACCGACAGCCACTACTTCGTCGGGATTCACTCCTTTTGAAGGAGTTTTTCCGAAGAATTTTTCAACTACCTGCTGTATAGCCGGGATACGGGTTGAACCACCAACCAAAATCACTTCATTTACTTCAGAAGTATCCATACCTGCATCTTTCAATGCTTTTTTACAGGGTCCAATAGTTTGCTGGATCAATGAATCGGCAAGCTTTTCAAACTGAGACCTTGAAAGTGTCTTTACAAGGTGTTTCGGAATACCATCCACCGGCATGATATAGGGCAGATTAATTTCTGTTGAGGTTGAGCTGGACAATTCAATCTTGGCTTTTTCTGCTGCTTCCTTCAAACGCTGCAAGGCCATTGGATCTTTCTTCAGATCTACGCCTTCATCTTTCTTGAATTCTTCAGCAAGCCAGTCAATAATTACCTGGTCAAAATCATCACCACCGAGGTGGGTGTCACCATTGGTAGATTTTACTTCAAATACCCCATCTCCAAGTTCCAGGATGGAAATATCAAAAGTACCACCACCAAGGTCAAATACTGCAATTTTCAGGTCACTTGACTTTTTGTCTAGACCATATGCCAGTGAAGCAGCGGTTGGTTCATTAATAATCCTGCGGACATTGAGACCTGCAATCTCTCCGGCTTCCTTGGTTGCCTGCCGGGCCGAATCACTAAAATATGCAGGAACAGTAATAACAGCGTCAGTTACCTGGCTGCCCAGGTAATCTTCTGCAGTTTTTTTCATTTTCTGCAGAACCATTGCAGATATTTCCTGGGGTGAATAAAGACGGTCATCAATCTTCACCCTGGGAGTATTGTTTTCACCTTTTTCAACTTTGTAAGATACTCTTTGTACTTCTTTTGTAACATTATCAAACGTTTCTCCCATGAATCGCTTGATAGATGATATTGTTTTCTGTGGATTTGTAATAGCCTGACGTTTAGCAGGATCACCAACTTTTCTCTCTCCGTTTTCAATGAATGCAACTACCGAAGGGGTAGTACGTTTACCTTCACTATTGGGAATAACTACAGGTTCATTCCCTTCCATAACAGAGACGCAAGAATTGGTTGTTCCTAAGTCGATTCCAATAATTTTACCCATGTTCTTATTATTTTTTTTGTTATTATTCTTTTTGATTTTATCCAATCTGGTCAATCATTGTGCCATAGAAAATATGTGTTCTATTTATGTAAATATGACACAGTATAAGGACTTTTTCCACCTAATGCATTGGTTAATCTGTGACAAAACGTCAGAAAATGATGATTGTTTTTTATGATTAAATCTTTAATTTGATTGAAAAAGAACAATTTAACCCTATTTGTCAGGATTTGACAGGCAAGATTGCATTTTTACAGTTATCCGATACAGTTTAATTTTCAAAGTTTGTAGCTTTGTCTTTTTAAACTAATATAACAAGTCATGTCAATACATCAAACAGTAAAACGAGTTACGACACATGTGCTGAATGCCATGAAACTGCGTGGAGAAAAAATTGCGATGTTAACCGGTTATGATTATTCTTTCGCGAGAATTTTGGACAAAGCAGGGATCGATGTGATCCTGGTTGGTGATTCAGCATCCAATGTAATGGCTGGTTATGAATCAACCCTGCCCATCACACTTAATGAGATGATTTACCATGCATCTTCTGTGGTTCGTGCTGTTGAACGGGCGTTGGTAGTTGTGGACATGCCTTTCGGGACTTATCAGGGAAACTCAAAAGAGGCACTTGCCAATGCCATCAGGATTATGAAAGAGACTGGTGCACATGCCGTAAAGCTTGAGGGAGGTAAGGAAGTATGTGAATCCGTTACAAGAATACTCTCTGCCGGAATCCCGGTTATGGGACATCTTGGATTGACGCCCCAGTCGATTCATAAATTTGGTACTTATGTAGTGAGGGCGAGGGAAGAAGAAGAAGCCAAAAAACTGATTGAGGATGCCCATCTGCTTGAAGAAACCGGTTGCTTTGCTATTGTACTTGAAAAAATTCCCGCCAAACTGGCGCAACAGGTGGCTGCAGAGCTAAAAATTCCAATAATAGGTATTGGGGCCGGCCCTCATGTGGATGGACAGGTACTCGTGTTACATGATATGCTTGGTATTACCCAGGAATTTTCACCACGTTTTCTCAGGCGATATCATAACCTCTATGCCGAAATTTCAGGTGCTGTTCAGAATTATATTACTGATGTACGCAATGTTGATTTCCCCAATGAAAAAGAACAGTATTAGAACCCTCTGATTACATGAATATTTTATACGAGGATAATCATATAATCGCTGTAAATAAAACGAATTCCGAAATTGTACAGGGGGATAAAACAGGAGATATTTCTTTAGATAAGCTTGTTAAGCAATATATAAAGGAGAAATACAAAAAAACAGGAGACGTTTTTCTGGGAGTCACACACCGATTGGACAGACCGGTTAGTGGTGTTGTTTTATTTGCCAGGACTTCAAAGGCTTTGGCGCGCCTCAACAAACTTTTTAAGGAGCGGGAGATCAGAAAGGTTTACTGGGCAATTGTAAAAAAACGGCCTCCGGCGGAAGCGGGCAGGTTAGAACACCATATTGTAAGAAACGAAAAGAAAAATAAATCTTTCGCCCATGATAAAGTGGTGAAAGATTCAAAAAAGGCTGTGCTGACCTATAAAATTATTGCTGCTTCAGATCACTTCTTCCTGCTTGAAATTGAACTTGAAACCGGCAGACATCATCAAATAAGAGCACAACTTGCCAAAATCGGATGTCCCATTAAAGGTGATCTTAAATATGGATTTGAAAGGTTTGACAATAATGGGGGTATCAGCCTGCACAGTCGGCTGGTTGAATTTATCCATCCTGTCAAAAAAGAACCGGTTACAATTGTGGCTTCGCCCCCGGATGAAAGTCTGTGGAATTATTTTGCGAACTTGTTTAACCATTAAATCAGCTAAATATAAGCTGCCGTGCCTAATCAGACTGTCTTTTATCGCATAGTTTCTCATTTGTGTCTGCCAAAATTGCTGCAGATGTCCGGATCATCCTCGTTTTACAAAAAATTCAGACTTGATAAAAGCCATTGGGAGTAAGTTTTTAACCCCTTCAAGTAAGTAAATACTTTGCTCACCGTAAAGGATGACTCTTACTTCAGTGTTATATCGCTGTTCTGTTTCAGCCAGTACCTGCAGGCAGGAGCCACAGGGTTTCACCGGCGTGCTGGTATATGATCCGTTGGAAAAGGCTGCAATTGCCAGCGATGTCGCAGGAATTTCAGGATACGATGATCCCGCGGCAAAAAGTGCTACCCGCTCTGCACATAAACCTGAAGGATAAGCAGAATTTTCCTGATTGCTGCCTTCAATTATCACGTTGTTGGAGAGCTCCAGGGCTGCACCGACACTAAACCCTGAGTAGGGAGCATAAGCGTTTTTACACGCTTTCATGGCTTTTTGCACCAGGGTTTTATCATTTTCCGGGAGTTCGTCAAGTGAGTTGTATTCGTAGTAAGAAGAATATATATCCCTTTGTATCATCAATATAAAATTTTAGCCTAAGGTACATATTTTTTCATAATTGTGTCCTAAATGCAGGTGATTTGAACTTATCACAAAACAATTATTCTCTAAATTGGGAAAGCCTAAAAAAAATGAACATTATGCAATTTCAGCAGGAAAATCAAATTACAGGCAACTATTAATGGCAATA
>DASQZP010000848.1:0-2032 GCA_035638655.1 Bacteroidales bacterium | reverse complement strand
AATAAATCTGACCCTTCCTCCAATTCGCATATAAGGAACCATCCACCTTCATAAGCGATGATTTTCCGGAAAATTTATTGAGTATGTATTGCTGATTTGGTTTCATTACCAAGCCTTTATTACCTGATGATGCATTGCTGGTTAAAATACTTATACTACCTTCAAGTAAGGTGGTTGAAAGTATTGATTCTTCATTATAATTTCTGACATTGAAGTGTGTACCCAATACTTTAATTTTTATACCTCCCGTAGATATAATAAATGGATGACGCTGGTTATGTTCTACTTCAAAATATCCTTCACCTGAAAGCAATACTTCTCTGGTTTTACCTGAAAATTTAGCAGGATAAGATAGTGTTGAGCCCGAATTAAGAGTAACATGTGTGCTATCAGGTAATAATATTTCGGTTTTTACGCCTCTTGGGGTACTGGTTGAAATTAAAGGTGCAGTTTTATTAGTAATAAGCCCCATAAACAGCCATGTCCCTGCCAGAATGAACAATATTAATGAAGCAGCAGCAGTATATTGCCAAAAACGGACTTTCTTTCTTTGCTTTACAAATTCAATTTTTTGTTGAATGCTTTTTAAAATTTTTTCGCGACTTGCATCCTGTCCTGAAAGGTCAGTTTCATAACTCATGTGAGTCAAAATATGATATACTTTTGATGCTCCTTCATTATTACTTACCCAGTTGTTAAAAACTTCTCTTTCCCGATTTGTTGCTGTGTCATCAAGCACATTTGCAATCACATTCCAGATATCTTTTTCTTCATCCATAAAAAATCATCTTGATTATACTTTGTAAGAGTATGCAAAATGAAAAGACATCTAAACATATTTCAAAAAAAGAAGAAAAATATTGAAAAAGTAATCAACAGCTTATTTTGTAAATATAGCCAGGCAGATATCTTCGTGTTTTATCACTAAATTAAACCTAAAATAAAACAACAGCAAGATATTCGTTTATGATTTTTACCAGTTTCTTAAGCGCAATTACCATCTGGGCATTTACAGTTTTTTCTGATATGGAAAGAATTCTGGCAATCTCTTTGTATTTTAAACCCTCTTCCCGGGCCATCAGGAAAATAATTCTGCATTTATCCGGTAAAGACGATATTGAATGTTGGATTTTCACTTCCAGTTCTTTATTTAATGCAATATATTCCGGTGTCTGATCATCAATATGAACAGAGTATGGAATTTCATTGATTTCTATATTCTTAGTTCCGAAATTTTTCTGTTTGATATAATAAAGTGCCCTGTTCCGGGTTGAAGAATATAAGTAAGCTTCAATATTTTCTACATTCAACAAATTCTTTCGGCTTTTCCATACGTTGAAAAAAACATCTGAAACAATTTCCTGAATTAATTCAGCATTTGAAATAAAATAGGATGTAAAGCGATATATCGTATTATAATATAATTCATAAAATTCCACAAAAGCCTTTTCGTCATCTCTGGCTATCCTATGAATCAAATGTTTAATATTTGAAGAACCATGCATTAGAAAGTAATGAAAAAATAATGATCAAAATGATTTAAATTTATTTTATATTTTCCCTTTAAGTTACTCCATATAAAGGCAGAAATAAAAACAGCTTCAATGCAAGATCAATCCCATTTTCTGCAAATACAGCTTGCAAGTTATAATATTTATGCTAATCCGGCAATGAAGACTTATGAAAAAATTTTAAAACAAGCTGAAAAAGTGAATACCCCATAAATAAATTTTTGTCAGGTATTTAAGACAAGAAACAAATTTCTTTGATTATCAAAATTCAAATCCGGCTATTAAACCTATATATTTTGTAACCACTAACAAACAATTTTGTGTTTGATTAATTACCCCTATATCATAAAAAATCTTTTTAATTTATATTTAATTTAGACTATATAAAAGACTATAAGATCTTTATACTTTATAATTTTATCGATCTATGCAATTTTTATACACTTTTTTCAAAAAAAATAAAAACCATCTTACCTAATGAGATTTATAACCTATAATACAAAAAACTTTAAGGAAATCGA
>DASQZP010000847.1:0-4868 GCA_035638655.1 Bacteroidales bacterium | reverse complement strand
ATGCCGAAAGACGGTTAAAGGAAATCAGGGAAGATTTATTCTGGAAAGGGCAGGAAAATGATACGGCCGACGCCGGAATTTGAGCCTGAAACCTCCAGGCGGGAGGAGTAGTATTTTATGCCTGTCTATATCGTTTTGTTCTTAGCCTTTCTCATAATCGTATCTCAGCCCCGAGCAATACCATCCTGGGCAGGAGCCTGTATTCTGTTGTGGTCATACTTACATCATCAATACTGTATTGCCGGTAAACATTAGTATTGAACAGGTTATTTCCTTTAAGCCAGCAAGTCAGACGGTTCTTTTTTACCACATACCTGGTCTGGATATCTAAAAAATAATAGGTGGCGTTTTCTTTTTCGAGGTTTCCAAAATAATGGCGTTCAGCTTTCAGTCCCAGATTGAATTGTTTAGCGAAACTGAACATAAGATCGGTAAAGGTAATATTGTCGGTGTATGAATTCTTAAACGAAGTTTTAACCGAGACGATTTTCCATTCCGTGCCGATATGGTAATTAAAAAATCCGGAGAAACCTGATTTCAGTTCGGCACCGTAATTATAATTCCCTGTACGGATCTCACGAAGTCCGGAACCATTTATGATATTTTTGAAATTGGTGTTTGTGAAGCTTGTTTTCAGTTTCAGGTTTGACCATAGAGGTCTGAGAAAACGTTCAGCTGTGGCAGAGATCACAAGGAGTTCCCTGTGGTGAATAACTATCCTATCCGAAAGGCTGTAGTTTGGTGTGATTGTGGTATTCGTGGAGAAAAAATCGTGATTTTTTAAATATATGGCATAGACATTTCCCACGAAGCGGCTCAGCCAGTTTCCGAGACGGTAATTAACCATTAGGCTCGAGGAGTTTAACTGGTCAAATCGTCCTGTACCTTTTTCGAACGACCTGTAACCGGTCAGGATGTCGTTTTCATAGACATCCAGGATACCAGCGTTTGTCTTATTTAGGCGGTACGACAGTATAAATTTATTATTGTTATTTACATTCCATTCAAAGGAAAGGGAAGGACTTACAAACCGGGGATTTTGTTTGGTGTTTAAACTGTCGGTTTTTAGATGGTTGAATAGCTGGTGCAGGCCCAGCTGTGCTGTCAGGGCTATTTTCTTAAATTCAAAACGGTAGGCAGGGTCAAGGTAAAGATCACTCGCGGTATACCAGATATTATTTTGAAAAGCCGGTGGAAAGCCTGTTATTTCACCCTCGCTCAGTAAAGAAAAGGCTGACACCAGGTGGTTATACCGGGTTTTATTCCCGGCTGACAGATCGAGCAGGTTCCCGTTTGCATGTCTAACGAGCAGACGGGCCTCCATACCGGCAAACTGCATGTCGTTGCGTGTATCCTGACCGGCTCCTGTTGCATGAGTGCCGGGAAACAGATCCTGGTAAAAATACCGGTTGACTGTATATTGCTGGGGTGATGATTCATTGGTATACCTGGCATTAAGAAGGAGAACGGTTTTGTCCTTTAGCTTATTGGTAAGGGTTAGCTTCTGGTCAAATCGCACCGGGAAGGTTTTTAACTTTTCCTTTGTCGGTTCCCCGTTGAACCATAAGTCGCTGCGACCTTTTTCATATACATTGCTGTAGCGTGTGGCTGACTCCATTTTTTGCCGTTCAGATATAAACCAGGACAGATCAGCCTGCCCGTATCCCGTGTTACTGGCCTTTTCAAAAACATAGTCTTCGGAGTTGGTGAAGTTTACATTATTGGCCTGATAGGCTATTAATCTGTTTCTGTAATGCCTGGTTACATCGCTGTTCAGAAATCCCAGCACTTTCAGCTTTACTTTTTCGACCGGCCTGAAAATACTATTAAGCGACAGCATCTTGTCATCGTTAAAATTAGTACGGCTTTCAGCAAGGTTCGGAACGTTAAATTCGAGATTCATCAACCGGTCTGCATTTTCACCATTGCCAAAGTCTTCATGCTTGTTTAGTTCGGGAGGATTAATGAAATTCTCGACATCCCCGGTGGCATCCTCTCCAATATTATTCATATCGGCTATGAAGTAGTATTTGCTCTTTTTGCCAAAGTTCATCAGGTTGGCATTTGCCGTGTAACCGTCACCT
Source organism: Bacteroidales bacterium (assembly GCA_035638655.1). Taxonomy (GTDB): domain Bacteria; phylum Bacteroidota; class Bacteroidia; order Bacteroidales; family DASQZP01; genus DASQZP01. The sequence goes on along the minus strand of DASQZP010000847.1, from coordinate 2,784 downwards.
GGCAGAAAAGCCCACGAAGCTTTAGCATTGCCGAACCACCTTCGTTTGACACCTTCCTTCAGTTTCAGATTCAAAGCATATTTATCGCTTTGTTCCACATCTTTCAGGAGTTCATTCTCGGAATAATGCCTGAGCAGTTCAATATTATCTATTGGCTCCGAAGGCATGTTTTTCGTAAGAATGGTGTACCCGTTTTCAAAAAAATCGTCGCCTTCTACCATTACTTTTTCGATCTCCTGCGAGCCTATCCTGATCTTACCGTCAGAACTAACGTTAAATCCAGGCAGGTTTTTCAGAAGATCTTCCACCACTTCTTCATTTCCCCGGGTAAAAGCTTCGGCTTTATATACAATGGTATCCCCTTTCTCTTTTATCGGAAGATCATCGGTAACGATTACTTCTTTGAAATTGTAGGTTTTTGAATGAAGGATTATATCGATTTTAATATTTTTCTGTCCTGACCTGATTTCCATAGGTATGGATAAAAGCGAATAAGACAGGGCTGAGGCATTCAAGTTATATTTGCCTGCTTCGTCAGTTGCAATTTCGTAATTACCATCCTTATTTGTAAAAGCATACTTGATAATTCTGGTGCTGTTTGGACTTGTCAGGTATACATTGGCATAAGGAATAATGGTATGTGCTGAGTCTGTAACCATACCAGAAATCACTATCTGCGAATGACCGGATAATGATAGTAAGATAGGGTTAACGATTAATAGCAATCTTTTTAAAATGATCCTAAACCAATAAGAATGCATGATTACGGGATTTATGGATGTTTTTAAAGATTTAACACTAGTCAGAAATCATACTCTAGTTCAATTGCTGGTATAGAAACAGATTCTATACTGACCTCGGCATTTCTTGGTAATTTAGTTACCATCAATGAATATATCTCATCCATAAGCCTATCAGTTCGGTCAACAAATTCTTTTAAAGAGATGAGTTCTTTCCCTTTTATTTTAATTTGAGGTAGTTGTTCAAGTTCATCTTTATATGGGATTGTAATCGACTGAGCACTAAAATGAACCTCGCTTTTGTCATCGTACACTTCTAAAATTATTCCTGGGAGACTATTAAATTTCCAAGGGCCTGATCTTACCGGAATTTCATTTGTAAACCAAGCAGTATAAGTTCGGCCCCGAAAATCCGTACGCGCTTTTTGGCAATGAAAATTTCCTATATCCTTAAATTCATTAAAAATTTCCCAGTTGAAATTAGTCTCATCCTTTACAAGAACAGGATTATATTGACCATCCTCAAAAATAGCATCGGAAATTAGGATTTTGCTATTGGTGAGATCTGTATATATACTATAATGGATTTGACTATTATGATTGATTACATATGATAAATGAAATGGATCATCCGGATCTTGGGAAATTTCGGTATCCTTATGTTTTACAGTGTCTTCTTCTTCAATAAATATTGATTCTGAAGGGTTGAAGTAAAGATAAAAAGTATTTTCTGTGGGACCATCTATCATTGATAATACTTCTTTATATACTATTTTACCTATTATTTTGTTTTGGGAAAAAACATTAGAAGACAATATTAACGCTAATACTAAACAGAAGTTTTTCATAATAGTGGAATTAGTTTTTTTCAAGGTACAAATAAAAGATTACTTCGAAATGTATTTTTTAGATATTTCGAAGTAATCTTTTTCTATTTTATAATAATGCACTTAATACTTTTAACTTGGTACATTGAAAGAATGAAACATCATGGAAAGTAATATATAAAACAATCTTTGCACCGTTACTAAGTTTGTGAGTTGTTGTAATAGTGCAATCCATAAGTAATAAATTCTTTTCATTCTTGCGAATGTCTCCTACATGAATTGCTGTACTTTCGATAATTTTTGTGTTAAAATTACCTGAGTTTAAACTGGTCTCGTCTGCTGCATTCAATGAATAAAATGACATGATGAATAATGCAGTGATGATGCTGGATCTTATTAATATCTTTTTCATGATTTTATATTTGTGCTAGTTTTTCTGCTAATTGTGAACAGGTCATACCTTTAATCGTCACAGTAACTGAATAATGCATAGGCTTTTTTGATCCGGCTGGATAATAATAGCCTTCTATTGTTATTGTACATGATGAAAGTAATATAGATTGATTGATATCGAACCCTTGTGAGTTATGAGATGACAATTCAAGTTCAGTAGTCTGCCCAAACTGTTCAATTTTCGCTGTTTTTGCATTAGCTCCAAATGATATTGAAGACATAATAACGAATGCTAATACTAACAATAATGTTTTCATCTTTTTTAAATTTTAGCAGTTTAATAAATGTAGCACTGATTCTTCGCTACTCGGTTATTTCATGTCGCTTTTCGCTGGTTACATCCACGACGTCGGGTGATCGGCCCGTATTTTGATCTCCCACATTGTTGTTTGACTTCATCTCTTTATGTCAGAAATGGATTTTTCTCGCTGTCTGAACCTTTAAGCTTTGATGAATTCCAAAAATTGGGGGACGAGTGACGTTAATTTTGTGACGAACAAAATTTTGGAGATGGCAGTGGTGAAAGGGATGCAGGCATTCGGTGAAAAGTAAGCCATCGGTATAAGCCACGAATGTAAACGGTTAGCAACCGGAAAATAGCTTAGAGCTCCATTCCTTCAGGGGTATAGTGATACTATAATGGTGAGGATTTCATAGTTCCGACACGACGTTATCAAACCAGTTTCACGTTCTTTGTGAGATAGCCTGGCCATTGATTGGTTTATCTGTTTTTAATCATACCAATATCATGGACATTTCATCGT
>DASQZP010000846.1:0-3174 GCA_035638655.1 Bacteroidales bacterium | reverse complement strand
AATCCCGGAATGAAGCTTGCTTCATAACCGGGATCATCCAACTAACTAACACCAGTTTTTAAATACGGTTTATTATAATCCATTATTAAACATATGGTAATATGCTTCATTCCAGTGTATTTGGTTTTTGAAATCTCTGATTTTTGTATCCTTATCAATTACAAGTAATTCGATGCCGGCCATAGCAGCAAAATCCTCAAGATATTCGGTCGATATGGCTTTTGTAAATACACTGTGATGAGCTCCTCCTGCATGTATCCAGGCTGTTGCAGCATCACGCAGATTTGGATAAGGTTTCCATAGCACTCTGGCGACAGGAAGTTTTGGCAGGTCATGTTCCGGTTTAACTACTTCAACCTCATTTACCAGCAGACGGAACCGGTTACCCATATCCATCAGTGAAGCATTCAGTGCCGGGCCTTCATTTACGTTAAATACAAGTCTCACAGGATCAGCTTTACCGCCAATAGACAAAGGATGGATCTCACATGATGGTTTACCATCGGCGATTGATTCACAAATCTCAAGCATGTGTGCACCAAGTACCAGGTTACCTGATGGATTCAGGTGATAGGTGTAATCTTCCATAAATGAAGCACCACCTTCTAATCCGGCGCTCATTACCTTAACAGCCCTAAGCATGGCTGAGGTTTTCCAATCGCCTTCAGCACCAAAGCCATAACCATCAGCCATCAGACGTTGCATAGCAATTCCGGGTAGCTGAGGCATTTCAGTTAAATCTTCAAATGTATCAGTCATAGCTTTGAAATTGCCTTCTTCAAGGAAGGCTCTTAAGCCTAATTCAATGTGGGCGGCTTCAAGCAAGTTGTTGCGTTGATTTCCGTCTTTCAGTAAACTTTTATCCATAGTGTAAGTTGATTCGTATACCGAAACAAGTTCAGCAACCTCTTTATCACTTACTTCTTTTATATACTTTACAAGGTCGCTGATACCGTAACCGTTGACAGATACACCCAGTTTGATTTGTGCTTCAACCTTATCGCCTTCGGTAACTGCAACCTCTCTCATGTTGTCACCAAAACGGGCCACTTTCATTCCCTGCAGGTCATTCCAACCTGCTGCAACACGGCACCAGATACCCAGTTGTTTTTCAACTTCTTTGTCCTGCCAGTGTCCCACAATTACCTTGCGGTCTTTTCGCAACCGGCTCATCATGAATCCAAACTCCCGTCCGCCGTGGGCTGACTGATTCAGGTTCATGAAGTCCATATCGATTGAATCCCAGGGAATGTCCTGATTATATTGTGTATGAAGGTGAACAAGCGGTTTGTTGAGTATCTTCATGCCATTGATCCACATTTTAGCCGGAGAGAAGGTATGCATCCAGGCCACTAATCCAATACAAGCCGGTGCTGAGTTTGCTTCCTGGCATAATTTTGTGATCTGATCAGGTGTGGTTAATACCGATTTATAGACAATCTTTACCGGAATTTCTGAACTACTATCCAGTGTTTTTGCAATTGTAGCTGAATGTTCTGCTACTTGTTTAAGGGTTTCTTCACCATATAAATGCTGACTTCCGGTGATAAACCATACTTCATATTTTTTCAGATCGATCATTGTAATAAATTATTTGTGAGTTAATGTGTTTTAAAATTTGATTATCATAGGATTTCTATTGGCCATAATAAGCATCTTTCCCATGCTTCCTCATATAATGTTTGCGGATAAGGGCTTCTTTAAGTCTGGGAGCATTCACATTGATCTGCAAGGTCAGATAAGCCATATGGGCCAGTTCCTCCAGCACTTTACTGTTGTAAACCGCTTTTTCAGCATTTTTACCCCAGGAAAAAGGACCATGATTACCTACCAGAACCATTTCTACTTCTTTATAGGAGAGCTGCTTTTCAGTAAAACAATCCAGTATCTGCTGACCCGTACTGTGCTCGTAATCTCCTTCAATTAGTTCGTCACTCATTGGAGGAGCGCAGGGAATATCAGAGGTAAGGTGATCAGCATGAGTAGTGCCGAAAATGGGAATATCCAGCTGAGCCTGGGCCCATGAAACGGCATAACGTGAATGTGTGTGAACAATGCCTCCGATATTCTCCCAGCTTTTGTAAAGAAAAGCATGGGTTTTTGTATCTGAGGATGGCCGCATGGTTCCTTCCACAATGTTATTGTCAAAGTCTACAATCACAATATCTTCTGCTTTCAATGCGTCATATGCCACTCCGCTGGGTTTGATAGCAAATACACCGGCATCACGGTCAACGGCACTTACATTCCCAAAGGTATAGATCACGAGATCCAGTAGCGGAAGTTGCATATTTGCTTCATAACATTCTTGTTTCAGTGCGCTGTATTTACTCATAATCTTTTCAGTTCCTTGCTTATTAAAAATATAATTTCTAAAATAAACGATGATTTACTTATAGTCTGTCAATAAAGTCGAATGTCTGGATCATAATGTTCGAGAACAAAGCCTGTTCCGTTCTAAACGGGAGCGTGCAGAAATTTTAATCCGCAGTATACTGATGTATATGAGGAATTAAAATTTTTGCAACAACGCAGTTATCGGACATTATGGACAGACACTACTTAGTGTTTTTTTCAATGAACTCACCAAGCTTATTATATTCAGCATAAAGCTTCCCGTAGGTTTTCACCCTTTCCGGCTGTGGATAATATTCGGCATCAAAACCATTACCCATAGCCACTTTTGCCTGTTGCACATCAGGGAAAATGCCGGAGGCAACCGCAGCATAAATAGCTGCACCAAGTGCCGGAGCCTGCTCCGATTTTGCTACTTTTATCGGCATGTCCAGCACATCAGCCATGGTTTGCATTACGAAGGTTGATTTTTTTGCAACACCGCCAAGGCCAACCACATTCTTAATTTTCACTCCTTCTTCTTCGAACCGGTCAACAATTTTCTTTGATCCAAAACAGATGGCTTCAACAAGCGCACGGAACACACGAGGAGCATCCGAACCCATACTTAATCCCATAATGGCACCTTTTAATGCCTGGTTGGCATCGGGGGTACGGCGGCCATTGATCCAGTCGAGTGCAACAATTCCTGATTCAGATGCCGGAATTTTTGCTGCTTCTTCGGAAAGTGCAGCAATAAATTTATCTTCAACTTCTTCAATCAGTTGTTTTTTTGTCTTTTCATCAATCAGCTCAGAATTTCCGATCAGCTTATTTACA
>DASQZP010000845.1:0-2265 GCA_035638655.1 Bacteroidales bacterium | reverse complement strand
ATTTCTTGTGTTTGGGATCGACAATGTCATCCTTCAAAAGTTCTGTAAAGCCTAATATGCCATTAAGCGGCGAACGAAGACGATGAACAAGGCGGATAGCCATTTCTTTTTGAAACTCCAGATAATCAACGCGAGAAGGGTGTGGACAGGGTTCCAGAGTTGATTTTATATATTCAGTATCAGAAATGGTTAGTTCTTTATTATCGACATGGTAGCATTGATTATTGTATTCCAAGATCACTTTATTCTGAATGATGTTCTTTTCATGCAAGAGTTCATTTAAGCTTAGATCGGCAAGTTGTTCATCCGACAAATTTAATTTTTCATGAACAGCACTGTTTGCGTATAAAACGTTTTGTTCCTGTTTGTCACTCAAAAAGACAGGAGCATCAAATCTCTCCAGAAAGGTTTCAATAAATTGGTCCATATTTTTAATAATCCAATGGCCAGCCAAAAGCCATTATGGTTAATAGTTTATGCACGAAATATTTATACAGGTAATGATTTTTTCATTCATACGAATCTGCTGAATGATAATTTTTTATATGTAACAATCATTATCAACATGAACATCAGAAACTTTAGTTTTTAGATGAAGACAGACATGTTTTCCGATGCCATGGAAAAATTTGCCGAAAAAAAGAATCAACAAAAATTTTAACTCTTGCTTTAGCTAAAGGAGACTATCATAGAAGATTAGGCACGACAATTGCATTTCTTGATATTGAGTAACAACCCGCACTAAGTATTTATTTTAATGAAACTTTTGGAAAATGTTCCGATCAAATTGCTGACAAATGCAATGGATGCCTATTCGCTCCGGCAAAAAATGACGGCAGCCAATATAGCCAATATAGACACGCCAGGCTATACGAAAAAAACGGTTTCATTTGAAAATGAATTACGGCAGGCAAAAGAGTTGAAGGGTAAAAAGGCTCTTGATGGTGTGAAGCCCCGAGTTGAAAATACGAATCAAAAACCTATCCTCGATAATGAGATGATGAAAATGGCTGATACGCAAATGAGAACCCAACTGGTTACACGCTCATTACGAGAACATTTTAATCAACTGCGGTCTGCTATAAAAGGGTAATAACCAAAATATTATGCTATGAATATTCAACGTTTTTTTTCTGTTTTTAAGACTGCCGGCCGCGGATTAGCTCTGGAGCGCAAAAAACTTTCCATTGCATCCGAAAATATTGCCAATGCAAATACAACACGCGGGTTGAATGGGGCTGGTCCCTATAAGCCCCGGCGCGTTCAGGCCTCATTAAATGGCTCCGATGCATTCGGTACAGCGTTTCAGAGTGCAAAACTTAAGATGCGGACGACAAATCCGCTGCATCGTTCTGTCCCATCAGCGGAATTGGGCGGGGGAAACATTAGGAATATGGGACCCCAGGCGACCGTCGTAAAACAGAATGAATTTCGCTATAAATACGAGCCAGACAATCCTGACGCTGATGCGAATGGAATGGTAAAGTATCCGGATGTAAATATGGTCAAAGAGATGACTCATATGGTTAGTGCCAATCGCCTCTATGAAGCCAATTTAAGTTCTATTGAGGCGGAGAAACAAATGATTAAACGATCTTTTAAAATTTAAAGTGTGAGAAGTTGACAGATCCCAGCAAAATCTATTCCAGGCAATTTTCGCTGCAAAATCAATTTTCTACCCCCCGATACGAGGCGAAGAATAACGCAGCTTCTGGCACAAAAGCCGGACAACAGGTTGCTGTTAAGCAACCGAGCCGTGCACCACTTAAACTTTATGGAAATAGCGGAAAGGTTCGTTCCAAAGAACCAGCTATTCGCGGAACTAAAATAGATATAACAATTTAAGGAAGATAACCCATGCCAATTCAGAATATAGCTCCTGTTATAAGCCATTTGAAAATGAAAGTGGGCAATGAAGGGTTGGATAAACCTGAGCCTCTGGGTGAGCCAAATAAAAATAATAATACCTCATTCAGTGATATGGTGGCCCATGCTATTAATTCTGTCGATCATGCCCAGAAAACAGCTGATCAGAATGTAGAGAATATCATTACCGGTAAATCAGATAATATTCATGGGGCAATGATTTCGATGGAAAAAGCAAAGCTAAGCTTCCAGTTAATGCTACATATGCGTAATAAAGCAGTGAATACATATAAAGAATTAAGCAGAATGCCGATTTAACAACATTCTATTTATGGCAAGGATTTTAGATTCTATCAAATCTTTTTTTCGGCCGCTGAGCGGTGCGCAGAAAACGCTTTT
>DASQZP010000844.1:0-2067 GCA_035638655.1 Bacteroidales bacterium | reverse complement strand
AATATAGTTGCAACAGCGCTCAAAAGCTTTTAACTCATTGTTTTTTATTAACAATTCCCCTTGCAACAAGGCAATATTAATCGATTCTCTGATGACACCGTTATTTGAAAGTTTATCCACCATAAATTGAAATTGATTATTTAATTCTAAATCAAATGGAATGATATCATTAATGGCAAGCTCATATCTGGTTTGAGCCCAAAACATAAAGTGTTCATGTGTTTTTTTTATTTTATCGAACTTCAACAGCTTTTGTTTAGATTCGGAGAAACGGTTTAATTTTGCAAGGATAAGTGCTGATAGTATTATTTTCTTTTCTCTAAAGTCCTTTTGATCCCCGTTACGGAACTTACTTTTCTTTACATATTTATAAGCTTCATCGTATTGTCCAAGGTTGAAAAAAACCTTTGCATAATTATAACATAATTCATTTTGAGCACCTTTATCATTGACAAGTATCAATTCGGCATTTTGTTTATCCAAAAACGACAGTGCTTCATTAAAATTGCCAATATCACACAAAGCGTCTACATATTCTCCAGTAAGGCAAAAAAAGCATGGCCATTTTGAATTGATCCTATGGAAAGTTTCCTTTAAAACATCAATTCTTTCAGAGAAGTAACCAGGACCATCCAACAGAGCATAACATTTCGCAAAGTCTTGTACTACGCAAATACTTTGAGGACATTGCTTATTTTCTTCTCTATGAGAAAACTCAAGAAGACTGACGGCTTCAGATAATAAATTTATCGGTTCATAGCGATGAAAAAGACGACTTTGCAAATTCCAATGTCGGAAAAAAATCTCAAGCCATGTATTTCCAGTTTTTTTGGATAAGGCCAATGCTTCGGGAATTAATGCATCAACATGTTCATGATTATTTCTACATACTTGATTTGGTATTTCAAACAAAAGATATGCCAACCTATCCTCTCCAGCGTCCCTCAAACTATCATGAATATCATTAACCCACTTCCATATATCCATGGCACCACCTTTTATTTAGAAAATCTCTGTCAATGTTTCATTAAAAGTTTTAAACTCTTTTACCAAATCTATAGGAAAATCAGCTTCGTTGTGACTTGCGATAAGGTATGTTAAGGACCGTAATAGAATTGATAGTTGTTTTTTTGAATCGTCATCAATCGTAAATATTTTATTAATAATTGGTGACTCCAAATTGACATACAACCGGCATGATGTCTTTCCGTTTAATTCTTTTGTATATTTTCTTGCCAAACTTAAGGCGGCTGTGGTGATTCTCCGATCAGCCTCGTCAGATTCAATTCGATTTTTGAGCTGATAATCACGATCAGGGATTATCACCATCGGGAGATAGGATGGATGAAATTTGGTCGGTATAATTTCAATATGTTTCTCTAAAAATAGTTCTTTGAGGATTTGTCTTTTTTCGTCAGGGATTTCAACTTTTTTAAAGAATAGACTTTCTCCTTCTTTAGAACCCAAAACAATAATTGGTTTATTATAAGTAGTCCCATATTTGTTACAAAAGGAAAGGGCGGCATAGCGGTATCCTAAAACTACCGGCTGCATTATTGATCGGAATATAATTTCTTCATACCCTCCTCCTTCACTTAAAGTAACATGAATTTTATTTTTAGCTCTGTAAAGAATATTCTTTATTGTCATATCCCCTTCTGAAGTCGGAACCATTAAATCATCAGCCATGATTTGAAAAAGACGTTCGTCACACAAAGCAGATCCTAACAGCGCCTCATTATGCCTTCGGATAATTAGACGCCATTTTTCAGTATCTTCTTTCACTATATTATAGATTCCTTCAATCAGAGTTTCTTTGAGGTGGCTTTGAATTTTAAAGTAATTTTCATCTTTTTGGATATCTTCACGGCTTAAAGTGGGAAATAACGTTTTGGATTCAATTACCGCGCTCACAAAACCGGCCCATGACGGTAAAAGATCCATTTCATTGTCGGTAACCAACATCCCTCTTATGAAAACAGACACCTTTCGATTATCAGAAGTGTTATACGTTCTTGAATCATGTATCCATAAAAGGCCACTAACATCACATTCGGCTGAAGAATA
>DASQZP010000843.1:0-2179 GCA_035638655.1 Bacteroidales bacterium | reverse complement strand
TCCATTTGGTGTACAAGAGATTATATATGCCGACTGGATTGCAAGTGGAAGACTTTATGCACCTATTGAACAAAAAATTCAAAACGAATTTGGACCATTTGTTGCTAATACTCATACGGAAACAAGTGAGACTGGAACTTTAATGACTCATAGTTATCATTATGCCCAAAAGCTTATAAAAAAACATGTTAATGCTGGGCCGAATGATGTGTTGATTCAAGCAGGATTTGGAATGACTGCTGTCGTTAATAAATTACAACGAATTCTCGGATTTAAGGGTTGTAGTAAAAGGATTGATGAAATATGTCCAAGGAAAGATGAGAAACCGGTAGTTTTTATAACACATATGGAACATCATTCAAACCAAACTTCGTGGTATGAAACGATATGCGATGTTGTAATTATAGATCCGGATGAAAATCTTCTTGTAGATCCTGAAAAGTTAAAAGAACAATTAGAAATATATAAAGACAGAAAATTAAAAATAGGTTCTTTTTCTGCAGCATCCAATGTAACAGGTGTAATTCCACCGTATCATAAATTAGCTAAATTAATGCACGAATATGGTGGATTATGTTTCGTTGATTTTGCAGCTTCAGCTCCTTATGCCGAAATAAATATGCATCCTGAAGATCCTATGGAAAAATTAGATGCAATATTCTTTTCTCCTCATAAATTTTTAGGCGGACCTGGAACAGCCGGGATATTAATATTCGATTCAAGTCTTTATGATTGTAAAGTTCCGGATAATCCTGGTGGAGGAACTGTTGATTGGACTAATCGTTGGGGTGAGTATAAATATATTGATAATATTGAACTTAGGGAGGATGGTGGAACTCCTGGTTTTCTTCAAACAATTCGTACAGCTTTGGTATTTGAATTAAAAGATCAAATGGGAATTGAGAATATCGAAAAAAGAGAAAAAGAACTTATTCCAAGAGCTTTTAAAGGGCTAAGAGCTATACCTGGTGTTAAAATACTTGCCGATAATGTTGAAGATAGAATTGGAGCTCTGTCTTTTTATATTGAAGGAGTTCATTATAATTTGGTAGTTAAATTGTTAAGTGATAAATATGGAATTCAGGTTCGTGGTGGATGTGCTTGTGCTGGAACATATGGTCATTATCTTTTAGATGTAAGTTATGATTATTCCCATGAAATAACGGAATTAATTAATCACGGTGATTTATCGCAGAAGCCAGGATGGATTCGTTGGTCGATACATCCTACAACTCTAGATTCTGAAGTAGATTATTTTATTTTTGCAGTCAGTGAGATTGCTAAGAATTTTAAAAAATGGTCTTCATTATATCATTACAATAAAAAGTCAAATGAGTTTGTACACAAAGAAATGCTTGATAAATCAAATTATGATCTAAATAATTGGTTTTCTCTTAAATAATTAATTAAAAAGTAACAATTTATTTTGTATTTTTGATAACTATATTTAATTTTGCAAGCCATTAGTTTTAATTTGTAATAAATAGAGAAGCAAAATATAAAGGAGTTTAAAAATGAAACAGGGAATACATCCGGAGAATTATCGTTTAGTAGTTTTTAAAGATATGTCAAACGGTGAGATGATTTTAACAAAATCAACGGTACCTACTAAAGAAACTATAAAATATGACGATGGAAATGAATATCCATTAGTAAAAGTTGAGATTTCAAATACTTCTCATCCTTTCTATACAGGTAAGATGAAGCTTGTTGATACAGCTGGACGTGTAGATAAGTATATGAATAAGTACAAAAAACACATGGATAAGAAAAAATAATTATACTTTATATAATTTTTAAAAAGCTCCGTAATTCGGAGCTTTTTTTATTTAACTTTGTCTGTAGAAATTTGAATGTTATGAATTATATACTTTTTGATAACAAAGCTTGGGATAATTTACTTCCTCTTACATTTACACGTCCTGTTTCGGAAATTCGTGTAGGTATTTTAACCATTAAAGAAAAATGGGAAAAATATTTGAATAGCAGTTTATCCTATTTAACCAAAGAATATCTAAAAGTAAAATATACTGAAAAGGTTGATGCAGAAAATGTTCTAATTGCAGGAAATCTAATCCCAAATAAGAATCTTGTTAAAATAATTGAAAAACTTGAAGAAAAGGAAGCATTAGTATTTAATGACAAATTATTGGCTGTAAGGTTGAATAAATCTGACATT
>DASQZP010000842.1:0-2471 GCA_035638655.1 Bacteroidales bacterium | reverse complement strand
CAGAAAAAGGTACTCTTCGTTGTCGACGAAAACGAAAAGATATTTGGTGTGATAACTGATGGTGATATTAGACGATGGATTATCAAATCAGGTGGATTACAAGGGAAGGCTGAGGACTTTTGTAATAGAAATCCTATTGTGGTCGATGAAAATTATAATGTAGAAAAAGTTAAAAAAATTATGGTAAAAAAAGGGATAGAAGCGATTCCTGTTATGATAAAAGATAGAATTAAGGATATTTTATTCTGGGATACTCTGTTTTCAGAGACGAATAACCTTACTATAAAATCCTCAATCAATTCTCCCGTAGTAATTATGGCAGGAGGGAAAGGCACCCGCCTGGATCCATTTACGAGAATTTTACCAAAACCACTTATACCCATTGGGGATAAACCCATTATCGAATTGATTATAGACAGATTTCGTAAATATGGGGTAAAAAAGTATTATCTGTCATTAAATCATAAAGCTGCTGCGATTAAAGCATACTTTGAAGATCAAGAGATAGATTATAATATTCAGTATATTTGCGAAGAGAAACCATTAGGAACTGCAGGCGCTTTGAAGTTAGTTGGAGGCAAAATTAATGAGTCCTTTTTCGTATCAAACTGTGATATTCTTATCGATACTGATTATCAAGAACTGATGGAATATCATTTGAAAAATCAGAATGAAATAACACTTGTCGCATCTATTAAAAATTTTCCTATTCCTTATGGTGTGTGTGAAATGAATGGCGGTGGTCGTTTATCTCACATAAGAGAAAAACCTGATTTTGATTTTTTAGTAAATACCGGCTTATACATTTTGAATCCAACTGTTTTAAAATATATACCGGACAATAGCTATTATGATATGACTAGCCTGATTGAAGATGTGAGGGAATCAAGTAAGATTGGAGTCTTCCCCATTAGTGAAAAAGCCTGGATTGATATTGGCCAATGGGAAGAGTATAAAAATGCAATGAAAACATTATCTCTGGATTAAAGGATGGCTTTGAGTACCAACGAAATTTCTGCGGCCGAAATTGAACATTATTTTGACAGATTGTGGCCATTAAATCGAAGCATCACTGGCGATGGGGTGCGAGAATCACTTGAAATTCTTTCAGAACTCATTGATCTGGAAATATATGAAGTACCTAGTGGAACAGAATGTTTTGACTGGATTGTCCCTCCCGAATGGAATGTAAAGGATGCTTGGATAAAAAATTCAGCAGGGAAAAAAATTGTTAATTTTACAGAAAATAATCTTCATTTGATGGGGTACTCAGTCCCTTTTAAAGGAGCATTGGATCTTTCAGAATTAAAATCGCATCTTTATACGCTTCCAGAATTACCCAATGCGATTCCATATCGTACCAGCTATTATGAACGGAAATGGGGGTTTTGTCTAAGTTATAAACAATACCAGCAACTCGAAGAGGATACATATACCGTTTATATAGACTCCGAATTAAATGAAAACGGTTCAATGACTTATGGTGAAGCCATTCTTCCTGGTAAATCCAAGGAAGAAATTCTCTTGAGTACTTATGTATGTCACCCGTCGATGGCAAACAATGAACTTTCGGGGCCACTAGTGACTGCTTTTCTATATCGTTTAATAAATAATATAGACGATAGACGATATACATATCGTTTTTTATTTCTTCCAGAAACAATTGGCGCAATTTGTTATTTATCAAAATATGGTGACCATCTTAAAAAAGTCTTAAAAGCTGGCTATGTTGTTACGTGTGCAGGTGATGATGGTATATTTAATTACAAGAAATCGAGACAGGGTAATACAATAGCTGATAAGGCAGCGGAGCTGGCGCTAGAACAGATAAAGTTTGAATATAATATCCATGATTTTTTTCCTTATGGTAGTGACGAGAGGCAGTATTGTTCGTCTGGATTTAATCTTCCAGTAGGGTCACTAATGAGGTCGATGTATTCAAATTATCCAGAATATCATACTTCTGAGGATAACAAATCATTTATTTCATTTCTTGCCCTAAGTGAATCGATTAAAATTTATTTTGAAATAATCAAAATAATTGAAAATAATAAATACTATTTAAATACAAATCAATACTGTGAGCCATTTTTGAGTAATAAAGGAATTCAATATCTCATAAACAAAAATGTGCCTGGACCTTATAGCTCGATGCAAATAATACTTTGGCTTTTAAATTTTTGTGATGGCGAAAAAGATTTGATTGAAATTTCGCAATTCTGTGGAGTTAAATTTGATATACTGTATGAGTATGCTCAAAAATTAACAGAAAAAGATTTACTGGAATTGGCTGAATAACATTGAAGTCAAAAAAAATACTACTAGTAAACGATGAATCCGATACCCTTAATTTCGGTAATCGTGCACATTCAAAAGCATTAATCCATATGGTAGAAAAATATGGGGGAGAAATACATCATGTAATTAGTCACAGAGATGTCAGTTCCCTTAGATACAAGGTTTATAAAGAA
>DASQZP010000841.1:0-3089 GCA_035638655.1 Bacteroidales bacterium | reverse complement strand
GACGACCATCGTACGGAATCCACTTACAATTGTTGGGAAAGCCAGTGGCCAGCGTACCCGGGAAAAAACCTGCCAGGGCGTAGCGCCCATCCCTTTTGCAGCATCAAGTAATTCCGAATTTACTTCGTTTAAACCAGTGTATGTATTGCGAATGACGGGTAATAGTCCATAAATAACCAGAACCACCAATGCATTTCCGAAACCGATTCCAATTAACGGGATAAACAATCCAAACATAGCGATAGATGGGATGGTATAAAGAAAATTGACAGTCCCTAAAATAACCTGTCTTAATCTCTTATTGTGAAGAATGGCGATCCCTGTTGAAACACCAATAATAGTGATGATTACAATGGCACTAATACTAATAAGAATATGCTGAACCAGCAGTTCATAAAGGTAATCGCGACGTTCGGCGATGGTCATGAAAATATCATGCAGCAAAGTCATATTCTTGTATCTTTCGAACTACTTCAATAATTTTTATTTTATCTCTTTTCTCACAGCGAATCCACAAAGCAAGGCCGGCTGTTGGTGGAATTTATAATTATGCTTAATCTATGGATTTCAGCAAGTTTTGTCATGATTTCCGAATCGATTTTCCGGAAAAGTTCCATAGCTTTCATAATATACTAAATTTAATTTAACTGCTTATCTGCTTTAGTCAAATAAAATTATTTATATAGTTAATAATAAAGGGGTTAGATTAAAATTGAAACTACTTACCCAAAACGAAGCAATGGATTGGAATCAAATCTGTTATGATTAATTACATGTTAAATTTTAACAACTTGAACGATTTTTATTGTTTGATACAGTAGTCGGAGGAACGGAGAATTCCTGACAAAAGAGGAGCTGTGTTTTCAGAATATATGAAGATTTTCCTGCAGATGGTGCAGACAAATGCAGAGAGGAATGACTAAATTACCGTCACGAAAGTTTTGGACGGTACATTTTTTCGTTTGCAGATTTTTAAGTCACAGATTTATTTGCCATATTCCCTTTAAATGGTTGATATAGTATCGGTATCACAAACAACGAAAAAAGAATCGACAGGCTCATTCCTCCAATCATTGAAATGGCAAGAGGTTTCAACATTTCGGCGCCTTCGCCAATGGCAAAAGCGAGGGGGATAAAACCGAAAATGCTGGACAGTGTAGTCATTAAAATCGGGCGCAACCTTACCCGGGCAGCCATTAAAAGTGCATCGTGAATGCCGGGGACCTTTTTCAGGTACAGATCCGTGTAAACGATAAGAAAAATACCGTTGTTTACCACCACACTGATAATCATAATCATGCCCATAAAAGCCGAAATGTCGAGCGTGGTATTCGTGAACCAAAGAAACAGCAACACTCAGCTTACCGAGAGAGAGGCATTGTCCACTAAAATGCCGATGGCCTCTGCCAGGCCGCCGAGGTTCATCACACTCAGGTTCATTCCCGTTAGCTTGATGAAAATAAACGAAAGCAGTACGGCTACCGGAATAATAATAACCAGGAACAATTATATCCTTCGAAAACTGGAAAGCCGGTACCTGAACTGTGAAAGTAACTTCATTCTGTCAGATTGTTATAAAAATGTTATTTTATTTTAGATTTTCCATGAATGCTGAACATATTGTTATATTTTTCATTTGTTAACTGAAAAGTTAAATACATCGGGCCTCGCATAATGCCCCACCACATCAAATCTTCGCTTGTGAATTAATATTTCTTGTAAATTAATGTCAGCATAAATTATAGCTTCCTCAGAATCCAGAGGACCTGCAATTATTTTACCTAATGGATTAATTATACAGCTTTGTCCCTCACTAATCCATTTTGCATCTTTCCTGTATATTACTTTTAACTCTTCAGGTAAATCATCTCTATGGAGTGTCATACAATTGCTAATTACAAATAATCCACCCTCTCTTGCAATATGTTGCATGCTTCCCAGCCAATCTTCACCTTTATCCCAGGTAGGAGAAACCAAAATTTGAGTTCCTGCTTCATAAATTGCATTTCTGGCTAAGGGCATAAAGTTTTCCCAACATATAAGACCACCTATTTTACCTATAGAAGTTTGATATGATTTCAATGTGCTACCATTACCTTGCGCCCAGATTAGCCTTTCACAGTTGGTAGGCATCAATTTTCTGTGTTTTCCCAAAATATTACCCATATCATCTATGAACAATATTGTATTATAAAGACTGGCATTACTGGTTTCAGTATTGGTTTCATTCATTCCTATTGCCACATTTATACTTGCCGATTTGGCTGCTTTGCAAAGTTGTTCGGTAGTATTATCCGGAATTGATACTGCATTTTCTACTAACTTTACATACAGATCGTCTAATTGATGTGATTTATTTGCCGGAATTGACCATACCCAATCAGGATAACCAGAAATAAAGGCTTCTGGAAAGACGATTAATTTTGCTCCCTTTTTTCCAGCCTCCTCAATTGCAGAGCATGCTTTGTTCACTGTTTTTTCTTTATTAAGATAAACCGGAGACAGTTGAGCTGCCGATACTATGATTGTAGTATTCATACTATTTTCTCCTTTTTACACCAAATCAAATTCAGTGAATGAATTTAGTTTTGTAATATTTGCGTTTGATTTGTATAATGAAGGTATAATCTGAAGGGCTTCTTTTTTATTATCTGCCTCAATTATTATCCAGGCTTTATGTTCGCCATCATGGCAACCCCAATCAGCCTGTTTTAGAAAATGAGATCCAGTTTGTAAAAATATACGCACTGCATTATTACATGCTGTTTCAGTACCTTCATGAGGTACTTCAATAAGATATTTTTCCATTTTATGTCTCCTTTTAAATTTTAACTGGGGTATCCGCTCATAACTCGTAAATCTTTAAAGAGAATTTTTTAGTTTATGGCTGAAATTATGATTGCATATAATTTTTAAATGTCTAATTTGTATGTCTCTTACGAAAGAAATGCATTTTGTAATAGATGTCTGATAATGATATGCTCTAAATTCATATCTTTCTTTGCATTTACTTCAGGACAGAAAAGAGTTGAATACCGTATATTCGAAACCTCTGCAATCAGATAAGGGTCGGTTACAATATTACACAC
>DASQZP010000840.1:0-2766 GCA_035638655.1 Bacteroidales bacterium | reverse complement strand
TAGAAAAAGTGATTATTATTATAAATAATTGCACCATTTTTTAATAGTCAGTCCAGCAAAAATAAATGCCGTTTCCCCTGGAAATGGAGGCAACTTTCCTGCTTCAATATTTTTTTCAGAAGTTATTTCATGGTTAAATCTAATTACGTTCTATTACCTTCTATTTTGGTTGAACTTGAAAATCAATCAAATCTCTTTCTGTCTACGTAAATTTATTTCCAGAGTGACAGAAATAGTCATATATAGTCATGATATTTATTAATAGCTAACGGTGAGATTTATCACCGTTCTGCGGTGATTATTGTTTCTTTATACGTTCAGGTATCAAATAATGTATCTGGATATCAATATTATAATGTTTGGTGGAGCGTTATGACAGATCAGATTTTTTTTTCTGAAAATGTAACCTGGTCAGGAAGGAAGTGGTTTGGAGGAACTGTGCTTAAAAATGCTGATAGTTTTAATCTTAACTGTAGTTCTTAATTTCCTGAAACGATGAAAAAGGTTGAAAATATTGTATTCATATATACTAACAATAAAAACACCCGGATGAAAAAATATTCCATCCGGGTGCAACATCACAAATTAAAATCAGACTTGAAACTACAATTTTAGATAACTTTAAAAAAAAGAGAGTATTATCGACAATACCTCATCAAGCATCTAGTACTTTTCATATACAGCATCTTTTTCATCTGCACTGTACATTTTCAGGTTTACCCCGTTGTTTTCTCCTTTTTCTTTTTTCTTTGCAGGATAGCTGATAGATTTATTGTTTTTTATTTTTTCCTTATTAGCGGAAAATACCTAACCGTGTCCTGATATGTTAAAATAAGCAATAATATCTTTTAATTGATCAGCCTGACTGGCAAGTTCTTCTGAACTGGTGGCCATTTCTTCAGAGGCAGCTGCATTTTGCTGTGTAACCTGGTTCAGTTGCTGTATGGCATTATTGATCTGGTCGCTTCCTGAATTTTGTTCCATGCTGGCAGCGGTTATTTCCTGGACAAGCCTGGCTGTCTTTTCTATTTCAGGTACCATTTCAGCCAGCTGGTTTCCGGCTTTTTCTGAGATAGCCACACCATTTCTTGATAGATCTACAATTTCATCAGCAGCTATCTTGCTTCTTTCTGCTAATTTTCTCACTTCAGCTGCCACAACAGCAAACCCTTTGCCATGCTCACCGGCACGGGCGGCCTCCACTGCAGCATTCAACGCCAGTATATTTGTCTGAAAGGCAATATCATTGATAATAGTTATCTTTTCGGCGATATCCTTCATTGCTTTTACTGCTATGGTGGTGGATTCGTTGCCCTGGTTTATTCCCTGGGTAGCCTTCAGAGCGATTTGCTCGGTCTCTTTGGCATTGTCGGTATTTTGCTGGATGTTCGATGACATCTCTTCCATCGACGATGATACTTCTTCAACACTCGATGCCTGTTCGGTGGCACCCTGGGAAATCTGCTGGGAAGAACTGCTCATTTGTTGACTGGCCAGGGCGATGTTATCCGCTCCCATCCTTATATTGGTAACGATGTCATTTATCTTATCAGACATATTCTGCATGGCTGCAGCCAGTTCCCCGATCTCATCTTGCTGATTCACATCAATGGTTACACCAAGGTTCCCATTAGCAATCTCTTTGGCAAATTTCACTCCTTTCGATACCGGAATGGTTATCGAACGTGTTATGATTGCTGCAAAAGCCAGTCCCAACAGTATCGCAAATATCAACCCGGTAATCATAACAGTGCTGGAAGTTTGCAACAACTGAACTGCCTGGCCGGCAATGCTTTCTGTGTTGTCTATGCCCGCCTGGGCAACAAGTCTTGAAGAGGCAAGCACTTCTTCACCTACTTTGTTACGGTTGGTGTTAATTTGCTCCCTGTTTTCCCAGCTGGTAAGAAAATTAGTCATGGCTTTTTGGTAGTTTTCTGCTGCTTTCTCAATTTTATCCAGGTGGTCCAGGTTGTCTTTATCGTGTGTGACTGATCTGGAATTTTTCAACTCTTCTGATATTTCGAACTGTTGCAAGGCATTTTTAAAAAGTTGAGGGTCCCGGGTTGCCTGTGATTTATAATTTGAAATCCTCAAGGCATTGCCTTTGTCAATAATATCATTTATCCAGGTCACTTTGTTTAGCCGGTTTACCATTTCTCTGTTATCGCTGTTGCTGTTTTTGATTTCCGAAATGAAAACATCATTTTGTGCTTGCAGGTAATCATAACAGTTTTTTGCAAAATTGTCTGCCGCCTGGTCCATTGCTGACCGGTACCGGGCGAGGTTTTTGTTTTCTTCTGAGGTTTTGTCAACCAGTGCTTCATAGCTTTTAACTGCATTGTCAAAACTACCCAGGGAACCATTCAGTTTAACCAGCTGGGTTGATTTATCTGCTAACGAATGGGCTTTAGTAAGTTGCTCTTTTACATTATCCAGGTATGAGTTTGCACTGGTAAGAAATTGGTCTTCTTCACTATACGCATACCCGCGCATTTCGTGCATGGTTTCAAGTGCTGAACGTTCCAGTTCATTTGAAATTGCTACTTCGGGTACAAACTCATTTGCCAGGTATCCAGACTTTGTGGAAATTTTTGACATATTTAATACTGCCAGACCTCCAAGAATTACTGATATGAAAATGAGCATACCAAACCCTATACCCAGCTTCATGCCGAGCCTTAAATTTTTAAACTTCATGATCTTATTTTTTTAAGGGTAATTAATTAATTAATAAAATAGTGTTTACTTAGTTGTTAATAAAAGCTA
>DASQZP010000839.1:0-4487 GCA_035638655.1 Bacteroidales bacterium | reverse complement strand
CTGCAGGTATTAAAATTAAAGCCGGAAAAAATCTGTTGAAAAATATTAAAACCATTATTAATGATACTATACTTTATCTTAAGGATGAAAATTACAGTAACTGGGAAAGAGGATACAGGGATCATATTATCATTTACCTGAATCTGTTACAGCTCAAACAAATCACTTTTAACGGAAGTGCCATTGTCAGCTCATCTGATACATTGAGGCAGGAACAGAAAAACTCATCATTAGTCATTCTAACAGGAGATGCTACCGGTATTATTGATCTTAAATTGAAGGTTCAAAGTCTGAAGATCAATCATTATTTTGGTGTTGCCGATATAATACTTCATGGAACTGCTAACAGTTGTTTGATCAATACTGCCGGCCGGGGAAGAATTGATGCTGCTGATCTGAGTGTTTCCGACATGCGCATTAACGACAAAAGCCCCAATGACTGCTACCTGAATGTAACCAATAATCTCAAAGGATATCTCAGAGGATATGGAAATATCTATCTGAAAGGAACTCCTGCGATAAATATGGATTTGCAGGGACCGGGCCAAATTATCCAGGTAGATTAGTTTCGATTGCATAGGGGGCAATAAATACCACATAAAATAATTTCAAAATTCTTTCATTATTGTTAGCAGGTTTTCTTATTTTTGTAAATATAATTATCTATATATTTAAATGTTTGACTAATGGTACATAATGTAGGAAAGATTGATCGTGTAATACGCATGATACTGGGAGTTACCTTGTTTATTCTGTATGCTTTGAATGTATTCCCGCCAAAATTTGAAACCGCTTCTTTATTCGTTGGTGGGTTACTGTTGATGACTTCATTCAGAAGATGTTGCCCGTTGTACGCCATTTTGGGGTTTGGCACGTGTTCAACCGGGGTTAATGCTAAAGAAGAACCCAAAGTGAAAGTTGAGAAATTAAAACTATAAGCGTTTATTTGATTTTTATTGTATGAATGATTGAATCCGGGATTGTGTCGGTAACTACCAAAACAATCCCGGGTTTATTGTTTATTCAATATTGATCCGGTAGGTATGTTCTCCATGAACCGGATTTCCTTTGTTATCAATACCTTCAAAGGTACATCGTATCCTTGTATACCGGTCGCCATTGTAATAGGTAACAAACACATTTCCTTTTTCATCAAACTGTACATGCGGATTCCAGTAAATTGTTTTCCGGAGATCTGGTATCTGGCTGTTTCTTTTGGCTTCAGTATTATAAACAGGCATATAAAATTTCTTACCTACAGTAAAAGGAGGCATCTTAATGGGATTTTCATATAATCTGCCATTTTCCCATTCACTAACTTCTTTCAGCCTGACATCAATCACATAACTTACACCGAATCCATAAAGTGACTGAGCTTCATCTCCCCTGATAATATTATAGCTTTTAATTTTCTGTGGATCAATATGCAGTGCCCAGGAATAATCAGGGACTATAGTATACAGGTTAGCTCCGCCAGAATCTTTTACCAGCTGGGGTACATCATATTGCAAGACACCATCAATACTGTAAAAGGGCCGGGTAGCATCTGAAAAAGCAAAGTTAGGATCAACCATTTGCCAGAGCATTTCCATATCCGTGGCACCCTCGATCTGTTCTTTGGAGGCCGTTCTTTTGCGCATAGCCAGGTCAACCAAATCAAAATCTTTTTTGGGTATTGTTTTAACAATTTTTACTTCGTTCAGCCAGTGATGATTTTTTAAATTATAAGAAAAATGATCCTCAAATCTATGATAGGTATAAATTGGTGGTTCGGCCTGGCTATTTAATTCATCCGACAGCATTTCATAATATTTTTCCACTGCATTTGCAAACTCATTTTTATCAGGAGCAATGGATATTCTGGATGTATTCTTTTCATCTGTTGCGGACATAAATATTCCGGAATTTTTTTCCGGGCTGTAATCAGGCAGGTACATGAAACGGCCCCTGGCTCCCACGTCAATTTTTACAGATTCTCCCCCATAATAAACAGTAAGTGTTCCTGCGGCCGGTTTCTTTTCACTTCCAAACGGCTGCTTATATAAGAAACCCCTTATCATATCCTTGTTTTCCGGTTTTTTCAAAACAGGTTTGGACAAATCAATATAATCACGCCATCCCTGTGTCATTAATAACAGATCTACGTTGTCATTTGTCTCCGGATTGTCAGGATCAAGATAACTATTGAGGTTGTAAATCTTTCCTTTTAGTTCAGGTGAAAGAAGAAAAGAGGTTGCAATATCAGGTTCATCCAGCTGATCCGTCATGCATAGCTGATCGTCAACAACACTAAGTGCCCAGCTGCCTTTTTCGGGGTGATTTACAGTCTCAGGTAAGGTTATTTTTAACCTTACACTATCCCTTGGAAGATAGTTTTCCTTATCGGTTTTCATTTTGATCCTGAAATCAACCGGATTACGAATAAAACATAATCTCTCAGCCTGAGGTATCATGTGTTTATCGAAAAGTGTAAGTACTCCGATCCCTTTAGGCATATCCTGAAGGGAAATGTTTATTTTTTTGTCATCGTCGGGCATAATCACCTTGAAATACATCAACGCGTCCCTTACCATCATTGTTAGAAGCAAGGTGTCGTTATTTCTGTCCTGCCCGAAAATCTGTATCTGAAGTTTATCATTCTTACTGTTTATGTGCATTTGCCATCCGGCTGAGCGGGGTTCGGGAAGTGCAATTCTTTTACCTGCAAAAATTGCCGGTTCAGTAATTCTTAGGTAAACTGAATCAGCGGCAGTATATTTAATACTGAATTTACCCATGCCATTGTGATCAGACTGTATCTTTTCAAACGTGTGGCCATTGCTTACCAGGTCACCAGCAATCTCAACGGGCTTTCCTTTTCTCGTAACGGCTTTAAAGGCTATGTTAACTTTTATGTTTTTAAGTGCATGTCCGCTCTCCGGGAAAAAATCAACCTTAAGAAAATCATTGACAGGGATTTTACTTCTTACCTCGATGCGGTTATCTATATACCGGCCTCTCACCTGCAGGTCAGGGACTGAAACAATATTCTCAGGCACTTTAAAAGAATAGACGGAGTCACCAGAAAGTTTTGTAATACCCTCACCTTTGATCCATTTTTCATCTTTACTCTCAATTTGAAAATTAAATTTTATATCCTTAAAATTCTGGTTATAAGGATCTATCCCTTTTATTGTAAAATGCACTGAATCACCGGGAAAATATTCATTCTTATCAAAGTAAATCCGTAATCTGATATTTTCGGGAACCTCACGTTGTACCAGTATTCTCTTACGAAATACAGCTTCAGGTTTAAAATTCCGCATCCAGCTACTGTATCCAACCAGGGTGTAGAATCCTTCCTTAAGCTTCAACGGCAGTTCGTACTGCCCTTCCACATCTCCGTCTACTATCAGATATCTATTATTCATTGCAAAAATACCGGCAGAATCAAATAATTCCACATAAAACATGCGGCTTAGCGGAGAAAGAGTGAGATAGGATTTATTTCTGATATACCCCTTAAACCAAAGTGTATCGCCGGGAGCATACAATTCCCTGTCAGTCTGAATATAAACCGCTTCTTTTTGATTTGTTTCAACACTATTGGTACGACCAAGCAGGTATCGATTATAGGGTCCGTAGTTGGAGCCTGCAAGAAAAAGCCGGGTAGATTCTTCAATAAGTGGTGTATTGAACCATCCTTTGTTAATTTCTTTACCACCTGCTCTTATTCTTCCCTCAAATACCGGTTTATTTTTATTTATAGTATTTGTCAGCACTGTAGTACGGGTAGTATCTTTATCATGCACAAAAAATTCCCGGTACTGATAATATTCTTTATAGGGTGAAGAGGAAAGCTGATTTCCATATAGATCTGTCAGGCTGTCAAAGTTCATGCGCAAGCCGGACAATATCAGCTCACGGGTATGTGCTTTCTTGCGGCCGGCAAACAAACCATGACTATTTTCCAGCATATTTCCAATGTCACTTTGTTCTGAAAAAGAAACCTGAATCGTATTTCCCTTGATGAATGTCTCTTTTACAGGTTGATTCTTTCTGTTATAGGTAAATACAAGCCTATTATTTGATTGAAATTCAGGATTCAGAAGACGATTAAAATTTAAAACTAATACGTCATCATCAATTTTTGCAGATATAAAAGCAAATGCCTTTGTTTTAAAAAGGTTGTTGTAAGAAATATAATGCAAATAATATTTTTTATCCGTTTTTGCATATTCCACATTCAATTCGTACAATTTTTTTGATGACAGGCCTGTTTTAATATCCGCCTGATAATTCACTTTTTTGACTGCAAAATCGTCTGCATTAATGTAGATGGTTCCATGCATTTTCACCTGATTGATTCCCCTGGCATAGTTAACCTTGTCAACAAAAGGGATTACATAATAAAGCTGGTCATCCATCCAGGTGAAGCTTACTTTTGAGAATGTATGGTTCCTGATAAAGTCTTTTCTGAAGTTGTCAATAAAAGAAATTGAACTTCC
>DASQZP010000838.1:0-2021 GCA_035638655.1 Bacteroidales bacterium | reverse complement strand
ATAAACAGTATTGATGCCATTTTGCATAACCTGGATAAGGATCCGGATTTGGCAGAACAGATCCTCAATGATCTAAGCAACCTATTGCGCCTAATGCTTCAGAACTTGAAGAAAACGGATATTACCATACGCGAAGATGTTCAGTTTTTTCATATGTATCTCAAGATTCTTCAGAAAAGATTGGGTACGTCCATCAAGCTGAAAAAAAGAATAGATGAGGATTGCTATGATATGAGTGTACCCTCTATTCTGACGATTATGCCTTTCCTTGAGGAAATTATAAAAAGACAAAAGGCCCCCATCAATACCTTTAACAAGTTAACCTATATTGCCCGAAAAACTGAATATGGTATTTTGTTGCAGGCTATTATCAGCGGACTAAAATTGACGCCCAGTGAATTGCAGATATGTCAGCATAATGCAAAGTTGCATCGTATTTTGCTACGGCTCGATGAAAAATATGAAGGTCAATATACCTATCGGGCTTATCCCTTGAATGACAAGGTGATAATAAAACTTGAATTACCCATTCTGAGAGGTAAGGCACAGAATGTTAACCCGGATTATTCACAAGTATAAAGAAAATAATATATTAAAGAGAACTTTGCAAAACCGTGCTTTTGTCCAAATTCTTCCCGAAAGTTTTCGGGAGGTTTTGAAATCACTCAGGCTTTGACTTTGAACAAAATCCCTGGTTTTGTAAAGCCCTCTTAAAATATTGATAATATTTTATTTGTCAGAAAATATAGATAGCCCAGATTTGGATATAGGGGAAGAACGCTGCGAAATTTGCTGGTGCCCCAAACGCCTTCGGGATTGCTCACCAACAAATTTCTTGGTGAATAAACCAGCTAAAGGAATTGAGTACGTTTTAAGAATAATCTGGTTTTGCTGAAAAACAAAGAATCATTGATAGATCGTGAATATTGTTAATTACATACGTGAGAATAAATATTTAACAGGATTGGTAATATTCACCTGGCTATTTTTATTTTCGACTACGGTAAGTAAAACCTATTCCCACTTTTTGAGAAATAACCTGGCGCTGGAACCCGGTTTTATTTTCTTCAGGGCTTTTGTGATCTGGGGAGTAATCGCTTTATTTATTCCGTTGATTCTGTTGATGGGCAAAAAATTTCCCATTCTTGGTGAGAAATGGTGGATAAATGCCTCTCTTCATTTCATTGTGAGTTTTATGTTCATGCCCTTGCACGCAATTATATATCGGCTTATTATGGTTATAAGATATGGTTCATCGGGTGGGGTGGCCGGCTTTTTTGATAGCCTGGCAAATGTAATTATGTGGATGGGCGTAATCAGTTCACTGGTCTATTGGCTGGTTATCGGGGCCTATCATGTAAAGTTGTATTATACCCGATATCGCGATCGACAACTTCGAACTATGCAGCTGGAGGCAGAACTGACTTCTATTCGACTGCAGGTTTTGAAAATGCAGTTACATCCTCATTTCCTCTTCAATACACTTCACAATATTAATACTCTCATATATGAAGATGTAAATAAGGCTAAAAAAATATTGATAAAATTAAAGCAGTTATTGCAAATATCGTTTAATAAAGTGAACGAGCAGGTTGTAAAACTTTCGGAAGAACTGGAATTTACGTCAACTTATCTCGAAATTGAAAGTACACGTTTTAGTGACCGCTTGTTTGTTGATTGGAAGATTGATCCTGTCACGAGAGACGCTTATGTGCCGAGCTTTATTTTACAACCCCTGGTTGAGAATGCTATACGACATGGAATTTCCAAACAAATGAAAGCGGGTACCATACGGATAAGCTCTGATAAAATTGGAGATTGGTTGATCCTGATGATTGATGATGAAGGTCCCGGGTTGAATGGAACGGCCAAACCAAAGACCGATGGCGTCGGGCTTGGAAATATCAGAAGCCGTCTAAAACAATTGTATGGAAATTACCAATTTCGGTTGAATAAATCAGATTTAGGTGGGGTAAAAGTAATCATTAAAATACCCTACGCTACACAAAAGGATGAAATAA